>DATLII010000110.1:0-2418 GCA_035539495.1 Dongiaceae bacterium | reverse complement strand
TGAGTGGCGAGTTGTACCGCTGACCAGCAACGCACCGCCGTATTCTCCGCGGCGTGATCGACCGGTGGCGGGGGACAACATCGGCCTGTTCATTACCGATCAACGCAATGGTCGCAGCCTTTTTTACGCGCCTGGCCTGGGCGTAATCTCTCCATTGGTAAAAAGTTTTATGGAAAAAGCCAGCTGCGTGCTAGTGGATGGCACTTGCTGGCACGATCAGGAAATGGAAATCGTCGGCTGCAGCAAGCGATCATCCGCAATGGGCCATCTGCCATTGAGTGGTGCCGGTGGCATGATCGAGCATCTGGACACATTGACCGGTGTCCGCAAAATTCTGATTCACATCAACAACACCAATCCGATTCTGGATGAGAACTCCGTTGAGCGGCAGCTGCTGCACGATCAGGAGATCGAAGTGGCCCACGATGGCATGGTGATCGAGTTATGACGACCGCAGAACCTTTATTGCAATTGCGTGCCGGCTACCGCTTGCAGTTCGAATCAGCGCAGCAGGCCTGGGTGCTGCTGTTTCCTGAAGGCATGATCCAACTTAACGAAAGCGCCGGGATGATCTTGAAAGCATTTGCAGAGCCGCGCACAGTGTCAGCGGTTATCGAGGATTTGCAGAACGCATTTCCCGATGCAGATATCCGCAACGACGTCCTCGAATTTGTGGCGGAAGCGCATGAGCAACGTTGGCTACGCACCCTCTGACTCTGTAGCGGCTGCACTCCCGTTTAACAACGCTCCATTTTGGCTGCTGGCGGAGCTCACCTACGCCTGTCCGCTGCAGTGCGGTTATTGCTCCAACCCGCTCAATCATGCTGACGTGCGTCGTCGTGAATTAAGCACGGAACAATGGATCGATGTGTTGCGGCAAGCTCGTGCACTGGGTGCGGTGCAGTTGGGGCTTTCTGGCGGCGAGCCCTGCGTGCGACAAGATCTGGAAGACATTGTCGGTGCAGCACATCAGCTGGGTTTCTACACCAACCTGCTGACATCCACAGTGGGTTTAACCGAAGCCCGCATCGCGGCGTTGCAACAAAAAGGCCTCGACCATATTCAAGTCAGCGTGCAGGGCGTGGATGCGCGCAGCAATGATTTTTTCGCTGGCACTGACTGCTTCAATCACAAGCTGGAAATGGCGCGGGCGATTCGCGCCGCCGGTTTGCCCATGGTGCTGAACTTCGTCGTACACCGACACAATATTCACCAGATTCCCGCATTGCTGGAGCTGGCGCTGGAACTGGATGCCGAGGCAGTGGAACTGGCCAACTGCCAGTACGCTGGCTGGGCACTGCATAACATCGATGCGCTGTTGCCAAGTGCAGAGCAGCTGCGGGAAGCGGAAGTGCACGTGCAGAATTTTCGCGCGCAACATCCCACTGCCATGCCAATTTTGTTCGTAGTGCCGGATTTAGTAGAGCGCAAACCCCGTCCTTGTCTGAACGGATGGGGCAGCACGCTGATCAGCATCGCGCCGGATGGTCGCGTTGCGCCGTGCCAAGGCGTGTTTAATTTTTCCGAAATTACCGCGCCGAATGTGCGCGAACATTCCCTGCAGCAGATTTGGCGTTCATCGGATTTGTTTAATCGTTATCGCGGCCTTGCCTGGTTGCCGGAACCCTGCCGTAGCTGCGACCAGAAAGAAAAGGATTTTGGTGGTTGTCGTTGTCAGGCGCTGGCACTGACCGGCGATATGGCCAATACCGATCCAGTCTGCCCAAAATCACCCCATCATGATCAAGTGGTGCGTCTGCTGGAGCGTGCTCAATATGCACCGCAAGACGTGATTCGCATGCGCGCGCCCAAACACCGCATTCGTCACCTGGTGGACTTGAAGCCATAGAACCCAAAACAATATTCACAACGGATTCTAAACATGCCGAACACTGATACCGACCAACCCTGGAGCGCCGAGGAATTTCAACAACAGCTCATGGGCATGGGCCGTTTTTATCACATTCATCATCCCTATCATGTGGCAATGAACAGTGGCCAGTGCAGTCGGCGGGAAATCCAGGGTTGGGTCGCGAACCGCTTTTATTATCAAAGCATCATTCCGCGCAAGGATGCCGCCATCCTGTCCCGCTGCGATGATCGCTTTGAGCGTCGGCACTGGATTCAGCGCATTCTCGATCATGATGGCCGGCAGGGTGACGAAGGCGGCATTGAAGCCTGGTTACAGTTGGCCGAAGCGGTGGGGCTGAAACGGGAAGAAATCTTGTCGTTTGAGCATGTACAACCGGGTGTGCGGTTTGCGTGTGATGCTTATCTCGAATTTGCCCGTAGCGCCCCTTGGCAGGAAGCGGTTTGTTCGTCGCTGACGGAATTGTTCGCGCCCGGCATTCACCAGAAACGGTTGGATAACTGGCCGCAGTTTTATCCCTGGATCGAACCGCAGGGTTATGAATATTT
>DATLII010000109.1:0-4230 GCA_035539495.1 Dongiaceae bacterium | reverse complement strand
GGGCAGACGTTTCTTGAGAAAACCATATTCGCCGTTGAATTCGGTGATGGCCTCGATGGAGGCGAGAGGTGTTTCGTTTGCAAGATCCAGTGCCTGTCGTGCAGCTTGTTCGGCCGAGGTGTTGAGCAACGCTGATTTTTCGCTGAAGCCCTGCACTGGTTGCAGCGTGAAAGCAACGGATGTGGCAGCGCCGGCATGATGCTGGTGTTCTTGCATGGGGCCTACACGGGGCGCGGTCAAACGGCAGACAGCATCGCCGCAGCCAACGATCACCGCATTTGCTTGCTGTGACCAGATATCGGTGGCAGACGTTGCTGCCAAAGCTGCAGCGTTCCAGGCTGGCAACGATGTTTGTTCCATGTGAACAGGTGTGGGTGTGTGCAACAAATGCCAACCCCCCGAGAATGCAAACAAGCAGGCGAAGAAGCTGACACCGATGCCGAGGCTGCGATGCCAGCGCTGTGCCGGCCGTTGTCGGCGTGCAAAGGCATTGCGGCGCCACAGTATGCCGTACAGCACGATGCCACCCAGTCCCATGGTGGCGGCGGCAATCAACATTGCCGTCATCAGACCGGTGACCAGCGGATGCTGCGGCAATATTTCCCAGGTATGCAGCATGCGAAACAGCGTGCTGGTGATGCGCTTGGTGTCGTCCACCATACTCGCCAATCGCGCGGGCGTGGTTTCCACATAGACAGACAGATGATCAGCGCTAGTGAAATCGATCCGCCATACTGGCAGCAGTCGGTTGATCCACAAATACTCCGCGTCGAATTGGTCGACATAACGAATTGCACGCACGGATTCTGCATTGCGGCCGGTGAAATGCAGCGCCATTTCCAGTGCGTGTTGCTGCTCGCCTTGGTCCAGCACGATTCCATTTTGCGCGTTGATGTAGATTCGCTGCGCGTTGGATGCCGGGCTCGCCTGATAATAAGGTTGGCCCGCTACCGTGACGAGACGCAATGCCTGCAACTGCTCGACGCCAGCTTTTTGCAGGGCGACGCCGGGCGCCAGCCAATTCGCTTCGGGTAAAGGCGCGAGCGGCGGCGCGGGATTGGCCGGCTGTGGATTCAACCGCGACATGATGGGATGCAATACGCCGGACAGCGTCCACAGCAGTACCGGCAACGCCACCAACAAACCGATGCGTCGGTGCCAGCGCAAAAACAGCGGCAACAGCTTCACGTTATTCATTCCTCATAGTGATACTGGAAGCCGATCAGAAACGTGCGCGGATCGCCGGGCGTGTAGCTGTTCTGCAGATCGGGATTGAATATGCCGCTGCGATAGCTGCTCGATGCAGAATGTGCGTAGTGCACATCCGCCACGTTCAGCAGTTGCGCATAGGCTTCCCAGGCATTGTTTTCCCAGCGAGCGCGGATGTTGCCCAGCGTGTGACCGGGATAGCGCACACTGTTCAGATCATTCATCCAGTAAGCGCCCAGATGCTGCACTTCGGGCGACAGCGTGATGTTGTCAGTGATATTCCAGTCCAATCCCACCAGCGCGATATTGCGTGGTGCGCCGGCGATTTCGTTGTCGCTGTAATCAGTGCTGGGGTCGGGTCGGTAGTCTCGGTACGTATGTAATGCGTGGGTGTAGCTCAGGTAAGTCGACAACTGTGTCTGGATTTTCCAGCTGGCGCCTACTTCCACACCGCGGTGTAGTGTTTCGCTGGCGTTGCGGTTTTCACGGATTAGAACCGGTGTGGTTTCCACGGTGTAACTGACGATTTCATCCTTGCCTTCCAGTTGGTACAGCGTGATTTCCACATGACCGCTATTTTTATTGCCTTGGTCCTGCCAGCGCTGACGGTAACCCACTTCAATATTGTTGAAGGTGGATTCCTCCAGGTCGGGTGTTTCCTGGCTGGAGTAAAGTTGCGACACTTCTGGCGGCACGAAACCTTGGCTGATATTGAGGAATGCTTCGCGCTGTTCGTCCAGTGCCTGCGCCACTCCAATGCGGGGAGAAAAATGGGAGAAGTCGCGTTCTTCATCCGGCGCGCCGGTGGTGGCGGAGGGAGTTAGATGATTGTCGAAATCGTAGCGGATTTCATCGTAACGGCCGCCGATTACCAGTGTGGTGTTTTGCAGCGGCTTCAATTCTGTTTGCAGGTACCAGGATGGATTGTCGATCAGCGCATCGTAGCGCCGACGCTGGCTCAGTACGCTGTAGCTGATGTAATTGAAATCGGCGTCGCGGGTTACTGCCAGATTGTCCTCGCGGTAATTGTTGTTGGTGCGATCCCAACCGATGCCGGTGATCAGACGGGCATCCCAGGTATTCCAGTGCTGATTCCACTGGCTATCGAAACCGTAAGACGTATAGGCATTGTCGTTCTGACGGCCGTTGGTGTTGCAGGTGGTCGCCGGTGCCACAGGGGCGCAACTACCCAGCTGATAGCTGGGAATTTGGCCGTGGGAATTGTCGCGCCAGAATAAGGTGACGCGAGTGCTGGTGTCATCGCTCCAGTCGGTTTCCAGGCTGGTGCTGATGCGGGAGTTGACGTCGGAGCGTTCGGTGAACGTCTGATAACTTTTTTCCGGATTCTGCTGGTAATCGCTTTCTCCCAATGAGCCGGACATGTCGGTGTACATGTCGGTGTAGCTGCCCACGGTTTTTAACAGGGACGAATCCGACAACGCGTAATCCACTCGCGCGCTCAGGGAATTTTTGTCGCCATCGCCGTAATCGCGCCAGCCATCATTCACTTCGCTGCGATAGAACGACAGCCGCGCGCCCAGATCGTCGCTGCTGCCACTCACACCGGCATCGAGGCGGGAATAACCCTGGTCGCTGCCGCGCAAACCGGCCCAGGCTTCCGGCGTCAGGCTGGGCGCGGCGGTGAGAAAATTCACCGCGCCACCCACCGCGTTGCTGCCATACAGCGACGACGACGGGCCTCGCATCACTTCCAAACGATCGATGCCGGAAAAATTCATTTCATTGAGCGCATTGTGATTGAACACGCCCAAAGGCCGGATCGGGATATTGTCTTCCAAGTATTGATACACCGCGTTGGTGGTGATGGGCTGACGGATGCTCATGCTGTGTTGCTCGTTGCCGAGGTCCACCATGTGCACGCCGGGAACGCGGTCGATCACGTCGCTGATCAGGCGGGGTTTGGTGTTAGCGAGGGTGTCCGGGTCCAGACCGGTGATGGCGGCGGGGGTTTCTCCCAACTTCGATTCCGTGCGCGAGGCGGTGACCACTACAGCATCCAGGCTGGTGTCGGCGGGTGCTGGCTCGGCCGCCAGCGCCGTCGATCCCCACACCAGCAACCCCATTCCTTTTGTTGCCCCTTTCACAATCCCTTTCATAACCCCATGGTCACGGCGACCTGCTTCTGCCATTCCCCTGCTCCCTGTGTTCTTATGTTATTGAATTGGAAGCTGGGAATGGTAAAGGCAAGCGCGCTGCAGCGGGATGCGACACATTGTCGCAGCCCTGCGTGGTTTTGGCGGGGATAACCCCCTGAATTGCTTCTGTTAACTTCCCCTGGTTTGTTTAGAATGGTACTAAACTGACGTTCATCCCCACCCTATCGGTAAAAAGAACCCACGCCACATGACCCAATCCCTGGATTTCGAAGGCATCGAACGCCTTCCCCTGAAGGAATACACCGAGCGCGCCTACCTGGATTACTCCATGTACGTGATCCTGGACCGCGCGCTGCCCCATATCGGCGACGGACTGAAGCCGGTGCAACGCCGCATCGTGTATGCGATGTCGGAGCTGGGCCTGAAGTCCACGGCCAAGCACAAGAAATCTGCCCGTACCGTGGGTGACGTGCTTGGTAAATTCCATCCCCACGGCGACAGTGCTTGCTATGAAGCCATGGTGCTGATGGCGCAGTCGTTCTCGTATCGCTATCCGCTGATCGATGGTCAGGGTAACTGGGGTTCACCGGACGATCCCAAATCCTTCGCCGCCATGCGTTACACCGAATCGCGGCTGGCGCCTTATGCCGACGTGTTGCTGGCGGAGTTGGAGCAGGGCACGGTGGAATGGACGCCCAACTTTGACGGTACATTGCAAGAACCGTCGCTATTGCCGGCGCGTCTACCCAACGTACTGTTGAACGGTTCCACCGGCATCGCGGTGGGCATGGCCACCGACATCCCGCCGCACAACCTGCGCGAAGTCGGCAAAGCCTGTATCCGGTTGCTGGAAGATCCAGGCTGCTCCATCGATGATCTGTGCGAAGACGTGCTGGGTCCGGAT
>DATLII010000108.1:0-27518 GCA_035539495.1 Dongiaceae bacterium | reverse complement strand
CAGCAGGAGCCCTGGTGATACCGAACAGTGACGGCTGCACAAAGTCAGATAGGAAATTAACTATGCGCTGGAACACACGGGCATCTTTTCGGTCGGAAAAAAGCCGCGAGAAACGCAAAGTTTTCCCGGCAGCTCCCATCTCATCTGATACAATTAAGCGCAAATTTGAACCGCCGTTACGCAACTGGCGGCTACGAGCCCCCGCTCAACGCCGCGATGACTTGCAGATCCATCAGGGAGAGGATATAACCGGTTCATGAGTCAGATTGACCTGTTCAACCCGGTTTCCGGACCGGCCCGGAGCGGCTCCGTAGAGTCGTCCCCGCGCGAACCCGGCCATAACGATAACGCGCAGGCGATCCCGACGACCCAAGCGGCCCCAACGACCCAAGGAACGATCCTCACAGGAACTATGCACGCAACCGACAGCGCTCTCGACTCGGACGCCGCCTTCAAATTGAAGGGTAGCCGCGTCACCATGACCATCCTTGAGCTCTACCGCTACGATTACCAGAGCTTCAACGCCACCCTCGCCTCCACTGTTAACAGCGCACCGGATTTTTTCAACCAGACGCCGGTGATTCTGAGCCTGGAAAAATGCGCGCCCGATTGCTACATCGATTTCATCGAACTGGGTGAATTGTGCCGCGAATACGGCCTGGTGCCGGTGGCGATCCGCGGCGGCAGCGATGATCAGTCAGTGTCTGCCAGCGTGGCGGGATTACCAAAACTGCCGCCGGCATCTATGTCCGGCAAGAGCACCGACATCATCCCCGAAGCCACAACTGTGCGCGAAGTGCGGGTGGAAGTACCAGTCAGTGCCAACAAACTGATCACCACGCCGATCCGATCCGGCCAGCAGGTGTATGCGCCCGGCGGCGATCTGATCATCATGGCCCCGGTCAGCGCCGGCGCGGAAATTCTCGCCGACGGCAATATTCATGTGTACGGTCCTCTCAGAGGCCGCGCTCTGGCGGGCGTCAAGGGCGACGCCAGCGCCCGTATTTTTTGTCAGTGCCTGGAGGCGGAACTGATTTCCATCGCCGGCCATTACAAAGTGAACGAAGACCTGCAGAAAGAGCACTGGAAAGACCGAATTCAGGCTCGATTGGAAGGCAATCAATTAGTCATTAGCCCATTGTGAACACATCAAACATTTTGAACATAGCAAGAGGATACGACCTTGGCTGAAATTATCGTGGTGACCTCCGGCAAAGGCGGGGTTGGAAAAACGACCACCAGCGCGGCAATCGGTACCGGACTGGCATTACTGGGCCATAAAACCGTGATCATCGATTTCGACGTGGGCCTGCGGAATCTGGACCTGATCATGGGATGCGAGCGCCGCGTGGTGTATGACTTCGTCAACCTGATCAACGGCGAGTCCAACCTGAACCAGACCCTGATCAAAGACAAGCGCATTGAAAATCTCAGCATCCTGCCGGCATCGCAGACCCGCGACAAGGACGCCCTCACCCAGGAAGGCGTGCAGAAGGTGCTGGACGAGCTGAAGAAAACCTACGACTACATCGTGTGTGATTCCCCTGCTGGCATCGAGAAAGGCGCGATGATGGCGATGTACTTCGCCGATCGAGCAGTGGTGGTGACCAACCCCGAAGTGTCGTCCGTGCGTGACTCCGACCGCATCCTCGGCATTCTGCAAAGCAAAACGCTGAAAGCGGAAAAAGGCGAGACCATCAAGGAACACCTGCTGCTGACCCGCTACAGCCCCGAGCGTGTGGAAAAAGGCGAGATGCTGAGCGTGAAAGACGTGGAAGACATCCTGTCGATTCCGCTGCTGGGTGTGATTCCGGAATCCAAAGCCGTACTGTCCGCTTCCAACCAGGGCAACCCGGTGATTCTGGACGAGGAAAGCGATGCAGGTCAGGCCTACAAGGATGCGGTGCGCCGCCTGTTGGGAGAAAACGTGGAGCACCGGTTCCTGACTGCCAGTAAAAAAGGTCTGCTGTCGCGGATGTTCGGAGGGCGCTAAGTCATGAGTCTGATCGACTATTTCAAAGCCAGAAAAAAAACCACTGCCAGCGTCGCGAAGGAACGCCTGCAGATCATCGTGTCGCACGAACGCACCAAGCGTAACGGGCCGGATTACCTGCCTGACCTGCAACGCGACTTGGTGGCGGTTATTCGTAAGTACATTCCCATCAACGATGACATGGTGCAGGTGTCGCTCGACAAAACCGACGACCATTCTGTGCTGGAACTGAATATCACGTTGCCGGAAGCGTCCTGATCGTAACGCCGACGTCGATTGAAAATAGCCGTGCGGGATGAGCATCAACCCCATCCCGCACGGTAAATCTCGCTCAGATTACCTCTTCGCTATAACGCCTTGCCGTAAACCCAAGCGCAACAACGTTCGCGCTCGATTTCATTCCGGTATCTGCAATGCCATTTTCTGTGAGGCCTGCCAGATTTTTTCTGCGTCTTCCGGCAGCAAAAACTGCTTCGCTAGCGATTGATCGAGAGATTGCTGTACCTTCTCCAGGTAGTCCTCCCGCGATGCATAGATTTCTGCAAGCTCAGCCTGGCTGAACTTGTTCATCGTACCAAAGATCATGCATAGCAGGCTTTTGCCGGTTCCAATGCCCCCGAACGTTGCCAAGGGTGCATCGACATAAGGTGAACGGATACCGCCACGGGTATTGCCGAATTCATCCAGCGCATACCGCGGCGGCGTGCCTTCCACTTCAAGCCGGTCTGCGTTTGCTGGAGCGACGCCCGTGCGCAACCATTTGTCCAGCGCGTGAAAAGCCGCATTCACCGTAAAGTGATGGATGGGATTGCCATTGACCGGCGCATCACAGGGCGCGAGCAGTGGAACCGCATACGATTGCGAAACCAACTCGGCGTAGTAGGAAGACGTGCCTCTGTCGAACAAACCCAGCGTGTTATAGGTGTCCGCATGGGATGTACCGGCAACCTCCCACAACCGGAAGAATTCCGTATCCGCCTGGCGATTTTCATAGGCGTTGCCCGGTATAAAGGAATCAACAAACTGATCGGTTTCCGTTTGCAGCAGCATCACAGGCTTGCCCAAATCTTCCCGTATGTTGACGATGGCCGGCGGTAACGAGATGGGCTGGGGACTCTCCGATACAGGTCCGCTCGAACCAAACCGGCTGTGCACGAAAAACCCGTCAAAAAGGCTTTCGGTTTTACCCAGCAGATTGATGTAGGTGATCATGCGCACCGCGGACTGCGACTCACCTGCCGCAATCATTCGGTCAATTTTCAACCCTTCCAGATAATCCTGTCCGTCCGGATGCCGGATCTTTTCTGCGATCTGGTGAAACATGCTGTAGGAAAAGCTGTCGCCGGGGTGCACCAGTTTGTTGTAGCGAGCGGGGTTTAATGCCTTTAATGAGAAGTTGACGTCCAGCAAGCTTACGTTGCCAACGTTGTCGATACCTTTTCTCTGCGCGCTGACACCCACCCACGCGTAACCCTCGCGAATGAATTCCGTATGGGCGGCACTCCATTCGGCCGGCGCGTCGGTGTTGGCGGAAACGTTGTTCCACTCCACCACGACGGTGCCGTTGAAGTCTTCCGGCTTTATCGGGCGTTTGACCACGATTCGGGTGAGATATGCAGCCTCTTCATTTTCCTGCGCCACCCATTGGCCGTCGCTGGTCAGCTCGCCAACCGGCAGATAGCTGTGGGCAACACCCTCAATAAAATATTCCTTGCTTTGATAGCCCAGCGGCCTCAAGTCGAACATCGTGCCGAACAGGATCGTGGTGTTTTCCGCAACCTTGGCACAGCCTACGAGCTGAAGCACCAACACCAGGAAAATAAAGGGTTTTAATTGAAACAGCCGGGGTTTGAGGCAGGCAGAAAAAATCGAGTCGACGTTGTTCATGGGATTCTTTTTTAGTATGGGTGTTGTTGTTTTTGCGCACCCAAACCCTAATCCGCCGCTATTTTAAGGGGATAAGAAAGGTGCGAAGTGTCTTTGATCGACTTTACAGAGGCAAGAAGAAGGGGCCAACGTCGATGACTATCGAATATCAGACTTCGCGTTATGAATTTCGGATGGCGCCCGGAGCGGTTGCGCAGGCTACTATCTATCTTTTCTCAGCCTCTGGGGTGATTGGCCAGTCGCCGTCCGAAACGCAGCCGAAAAGTTAGTATAAGAACTGAAACCAAGCCGATAGGCGATCTCCTTCAGCGGCATATCGGTTTCCAGCAGATAGGTTTTAGCGCGGGATACCTGAAAGGATTTGATATATTGGGCGACCGTACATTTTTTCTCTTCGCGAAACAGTCGTAGAAAATGACGTTCACTGAATCCGCAGGCCTTTGCCAGATCGGCAACGCTGGGCAACTGGCCATTCACACCGTTGAGATACTTTTCGATGATCGACAGGTGTTTCGCCGTCAACTTGCCGCGCGTGCCATCTATGGACTGTTCCGAATACAGCCAATGGGCACACTCCACCAGCATGGCCTTGCCGCACGTTTCCACCACTGCTTCGCGCATGTCTCCCGGGTGCATGGCCTCTTTCAGAAGACGGAACAGAAGAGCGGTTATCAATGAATTCCGCAGACTGAGCGCCCGTATCGATTGTGCCTCGGAAAGCGCGCTCAAATTGCCCAGCATGGGCTCCGCATAGACTGGATCGAACGAAACCATGATTGAGCGGTACGAACCCTGACTGCCATGAGCGGTGATTTTTTTGCCCGGCACAATAAAAATGGCGTCGCCAACCGCACCGACGTATTTCAGCTCATCATCATAGCCGTATTGCAACGAGATTGTGGGCGACGCCGATATCAACATGCAGACAGCCGGCCGATCCGAAACCAGCGAAATGGAGGTTGGCCCTACCCAGTAGAGCTCCGTTACAGCAACACAGGTAGTGGCTGTCTCCAGCAGAACCAGCGGCTCCCGCAACTTTTCCTGCAACAGCGCATCATTATTCTGGGCAGGGTCTTCCAGATAGATCTGCGTTTCAAACTCAAGAGATGAATCGCACCATTGCACCGAGAAGTCTGGCGTGCGTTTCGCTAAATTTTTCATTCACTCAGCCCCTATCGGTACCGTTTCCAGCCAATCCAGTGTTCTGCGCAAACCCTCCTGTGGCGCCACCAGCGGACGGTATCCCAACAGGCGTTCCGCCTTGGCATTCGAGAAAAAGAAATCCTGGCACAGGATATACAGATGGAAACGGTGGAACGGCACTTCCCGTCCGGTGACCTTGTGCACCAGCTCCATCAAACGCGCCAGTAATGCTACGGCAGCGAAAGGTAATCGCAGCCGGGGCATCCGCACACCCTTGGCCTGGGCGTAGGGCCGCAACCAGTCGAAATAATTGGGCGCGTTGTCCTCGCCGACAAAAAAGGCCTCGCCACCAACGGCATCGCAAGTCGCGGCATCCTGCAAGCGCGTCGCTGCCAGCAAATGCGCGTGCACCACATTGTCGACATACACCACATCGAAACGAGCGCGCCCTTCGCCCAACAAAAATGGCACTGTGCCGCTCGCAAACGCTTCCAGGCTCACTGTGATGGCGTGCGGGTCCTGCGGACCGTAAATATGCACCGGGCGGATGCTGCAGGTGCGCAGGCCATCCACAGCATCGGCGGCCCGCACCAGCTTTTCGCCTTCAATTTTGGTGCGCACATAGTCGTGCACAATATGCCGGGGATACGGCAGGGATTCATCACCGAGCGCAACAGGATTGGGGCTCAACACCACATCTTCGGAACTGGTGTAGACCAGGCATGACACGCCGACAGCCTGACAGCAGCGCACCACATTGCGGGTACCGTCCACATTGATGGCATCGATCAGCGGATTGCGACGCAGGCCCACATGCACCAGCGACGCCAGATGAAAAACAGTGTGAGCACCTTCCAGCGCGACACGCAGCGCGTCGGGCGAGCAGATATCGCCTCGACTGCTGGTTAAACGGATATTGGATGCCACGCGGGCCTGACGGGTGGATTCGTCTTCCACAAACGCGGCCTGGTCGAATACGTGAATGGAATCGAAACGGGGCCAGTCCGGATGCCGGCCCGCCTCTGTCACCAACAATGCCACCAGGCGACGACCGAGAAAGCCGGCGCCGCCGATTACCACCGCATGCTTGCCGGTTGCGGTCATAAGCAGTTCCCCTGTTTTTTGTTATTGGATACTGCTGCGAACTGAAAAGGTTTACTGGTTCAGGCAGCTGGCAGCCTCAGGGCGCCAGCGCGGCCACCTCGGCACTGCTGTAAAAATCGCGCAGATTGGCGCGGATGCGGTCTTCCGCGATCTGTTTGATCACATCGCGACCCAGCAGATCCGGCAGAATCAGTTTCAACTCGGCGGTGATGAAATCCTTGCCGTAACCCATATCGGTCACGAATTCCGCCAGCTTGCGCTCGCCATAACGTTCGAAAACGTAATCCACGATCTGATGAATCATGTTGTGCAGATATTCGGTTTGGCGGATTTCCTGCCAGAATTCCTCAGCCAGCTTCGCGGTACTGTCCACCTTGTCCTGGTCCACATATTTCTGTGCCTTGGCGAATTCTTTCTCGCTCAGCGAACCCCAGAAGTGATCAGCGATGGTGCGGATATTATTTTCCGACAGCGCGTTGTTGAGGATGCGCTCACTAAGATCAACTGAACTGCGCAAATTGGAATTGATGAATTTCTTGATCGCTGCTTCTGCCGTTTCTTCCAGCTTAGGCATCGCCTTATTCAAACTCTTGGCACCGAATTTCATCAGACTGGACACGCCCGGCACGTTCTTCACCAGCGGATTTTCCGTCATCACGTAATCCTTGATGCCGTGATAGAGCACGTCGCTGATCAATTCGCTGTAGATGGGGCTTTCCAGAATAATGCGCACGATATCCATCCGCACCTTTTCAAATTTGGCGTAGTGCGAAATGGCTTTGTCGTATTCTTTTTTCGGCACGATGGTTTGCAGGTTGGCGGAATCGTTCAGATCGGAATTGATGGCGGTGATCACGCCGTTGACGATCACGGCGCGCATTTCCGGCGTGAACGGAACAGTTTTCACCAGCCGGCTGATGTGCTGCTTCAATTGGCCGGCGTCCAGCAGTTGTGCCAGCGTAGCGGTTTCGCCCCAGGCGTAAATGGCGGTGGCTTCGCGCTCGATGGTTTCCAACAGGCCTTCGCCCTGGATGCGCGACAGCAGAAATTGTACGTGCAGCTGTTCCAGCTGCTGCAAGGATACGGTGCTGATAGTGCTCATGGTTTCCCCTGTAATGATTCAGTCTTCCTGTTGCGGTTGCAGCTGCGGCGATGGCGACTGCACCGAGTGTGGCCGTTGTTGTTCACGGCGGTAGGCGGCGGGCGTCACGCCCAGCCAGCGCCGGAAGGCGCGGTTGAAATTGGATGTGTCGCTGTAGCCGAGTGTGGCGGCGATGGCATCGACGGATTTGCGGGTTTCGCTCAATAGCAGACGCGCCTGCTCCAACCGCACTTGATCCAGCAAAACCTGGAACGAAGTGTTGGCCTCCAGCAACCGGCGCTTGAGCGTGCGCGGCGATACGTGCAACTGCGCCGCCACCTGGTCCAGCTTGGGCCAGGCACCCTCGAAGTCCTTCAACAGCCGGGTGACACGATACACCAGGTCGTCGCGCACCTGTATGGTCTGCAGCTCTTTCTCGCATTGCGCTTCAGCCAATTGTCGCGCCACGGGGTCGGACAGCACCAGCCGGCGCTGCAGATGCGCTTCAGGAATCAGAATCTGGTTCACGCTGTCGTTGAAGCGCACCGAGTGTTGCTGTTGGAAATAATGCATGGCATCGTCGAAATGAACCGGCTTGTCGCCGGTGCGGCGCACCTGAATGTCGGAAGGAATTTCCCCCAACAGATTCATGCTCATGACCGCAAAACTGGTCATAAAGGCTTCCAGCATGAACGGATAGGCTTCACCCATCGGCATCGCCTCATCGATCTCCACCACGCCGAAACCCTGCTGGCGGTAGTACAGCATGCGCATGAATTCGAAACGGGTGCGGCAGTATTTCATCGCCAGCTCCAACGCTTCGCCCAACGTGGATGCGCTCATGGCTGCGAAACCCAGGAAACCGTGAGTGGATAATTTCAGATGCAGGCCATAGGCAAATGACAACGCAGGATCGGGATCGAGGCGACGGGCGTTGCGGATCAGTGCGATGTATTGGCGGGTGCTGAGGTGGCCATCGATGGATTTCAGATCGGCGGGCGCGATACCGGTGCCATGCAACAATGCATCGGTGCTGATGCCACGATCGGACAGCAGATCCGCCAGCAGCGACGCATAAATGACGTGGGCGCCGCCACGATCAAGGGCGGCCAGAGCAGAATCAACCATTGGCGGTCACTCCATGGCCTTAAATGAATTGGCCTCAAATGACCGCACCATAACCCGGCCAACGTGCCGCTGGCAATGGCCCTATCCGACATCAATGACGCGTAAGCTCTGCGTTCATAAACAGCCGCCGTCAAAACAGCTCGTCGGCGGCCGATGCCGGCTTTAACGATGCCGGCAGCGGTTTCTCGCCGGTCAGGTAGGCGCTGTCGTCCACACCCTGGTCGATCACGATTTCCACCCGCCGATTCAAGGCCCGGTGTTCGTCGGTGTCATTAGCCACAAGAGGCCGGGTGTTGCCATAGCCCACTACTTTGAATCGAGTGGGTTGGAAATCGCCGAAACGCAGCAGCTCCTGGGCCATCGCCGCCGCGCGGGAACTGGACAGCTCCCAATTGGAGCGGAAGCGGGCACTGTTCACCACGATGTCGTCGGTGTGTCCTTCCACAGAGATATCGCCCGGCAGTTCCTTGATAGCAGTGCGCACCTTATTCAGCACCGGCTCGAAGGACGGCCGCAGCGTTGCGCTGCCGGTGCCAAAGGCATCACGGTCCAGCACGCGAATCAGGATCCGCCGCTTCTGCGCCTCGACCTCCAGCGTGCCCCGTCCGATATCCGCCTGCAACTGGGCCGCCACCCGCGCGGCGTCGGCCCGGGTCCAACCGGTCAGGCGCTTCATCACTGCGGCGGCACGCCCGTTATTGGTCGGCGCTTCATTGGTCGATGCCTCCACCGCCGCCGGTTTAGCAGCTGCCGGCGTTGTCGCCGCAGACGCTGGCGCTGCAGAAACGGCCGCTGCCGGTTCCGCCATCGCTGCCGCCGTCACCGACAGTGCCAGCCAACCCGCTGCCGCCAGCCTTCCCCACGCCCACCTGCCCTGCTTGTACTGCCGCGTCAAAGCCGCCTCCCATTCCTTAAAAATGCCGGTGCTGGTTTCAGTCTAGCCAGCCTGCGGCGGATTGACCGCGCCCCGGCAATCGCCGACACTTTGCGCCTTCGCGCGAGGTGCCCCATGGCCAAGAAAAAATCCGCGGTGGATTTCGAAAAATCCCTGCAAACCCTGGAAGAGCTGGTGGAGAAAATGGAAAGCGGTGAGCTGACCCTGGAGAAGTCGCTGGAGGCGTTCGAGCAGGGCATCCGCCTGACCAAGGAATGCCAGCAAGCCCTGCAGGAAGCGGAGCAGAAGGTGCAGATTCTGATGTCCCGCAATGGCAACGACGAATTGCAGCCTTTCAGCGAAGACGACAGCGAATGAGCGACCTTTTCGACCTGGATGCCTACCTGACCCGCTGCCAACAACGGGTCAATGCGAGGCTGGACCTGTGGCTGACCCGGCAGAATGGCCTGGCACCCCGGCTGGCGGACGCCATGCGTTACGCCACCTTTAATGGCGGCAAGCGGGTACGCCCTGTGCTGGCCTACGCCGCCGCCGAAGCGCTGGGCGGTGATCCGGCCCACGCGGACGATATCGCCGCCGCCCTGGAAATGGTGCATTCCTATTCCCTGGTCCATGACGACCTGCCCGCCATGGACGACGACGATCTGCGCCGGGGCAAACCCACCTGCCATATCGCTTTCGACGAGGCCACCGCCATCCTGGCGGGGGATGCGCTGCAATGCCTGGCGTTCGAAGTGCTGGCCTGCTCCGATGCACCATTGGATGCAAGCGTGCGGCTGCAGGTGATTCAGGCCCTGGCCACTGCTTCCGGCACCCGCGGCATGGCCGGCGGACAAGCCCTGGACCTGAGCGCAGAAGGCCAGGCCCTGACCCTGGAGCAGCTGGAAGACATTCACGCTCACAAGACCGGCAGCCTTATCCGCGCCAGTGTGCGCATGGGGGCCCTGACGGTGCCCGATGTCACTGCCGCGCAACTGGATGCACTGGATCACTACGCCGGCGCCATTGGCCTGGCGTTTCAAGTGCAGGACGACATTCTGGATGTGGTGGGCGACACCGCCACGCTGGGTAAAAAGCAGGGGGCCGATGCCGCCCTGGCCAAGGCCACTTACCCCGCTCTGCTGGGGTTGGAGCAGGCCCAGAAGCTGGCGCGCGACCTCTGCAATGAGGCCCAGGAAGCACTGACCACGCTGGACGGCCGTGCCGAACCGCTGCGGGCCCTGGCGCGCTATATCGTGTCACGCCAGCACTAATCGCCTTGTTCTGGCCATGATCTGGCCACTTTTGCCCGGTCATATCACGCAAGGGGTGTGTGGAATCGGCACACCCCCTATAATGACCGTTACTTTTCGCTCGCCCGAACATTCCTTTTAAGGCTGCTGCATGTTCAATGAAATCCCCCTGACCCGCCCTGCCACACCGCTGCTGGACCAGATCGAGCGGCCGGAACAGTTGCGGGCCCTGGACCAGTCCCTGCTGCCACAACTGGCTCAGGAAGTGCGCGCCTTCATGATGTACGCCGTCGGCAAGACCGGGGGCCATTTCGGCGCGGGTCTGGGTGTGGTGGAACTCACCCTGGCATTGCATTACGTCTTCAACACACCGGACGACAAACTGGTGTGGGACGTGGGCCATCAAACCTATCCCCACAAGATCCTGACCGGTCGCCGCGACCGCATGCTGTCCCTGCGCCAGAAAGGTGGCCTGGCCGGTTTCCCCAAGCGTTGTGAAAGCGAGTACGACACCTTTGGCGTAGGCCATTCCAGCACTTCCATCAGCGCGGCGTTGGGCATGGCATTGGCCGCCCGCATGCAGGGGCGCCCTGACAAAACCGTGGCCATCATCGGCGACGGCGCCTTTACCGCCGGCATGGCGTTCGAAGCCATCAACCACGCCAGCCACACCAAGGCCGACATGATCATCGTGCTCAACGATAACGAAATGTCGATTTCGGAAAACGTGGGCGGTTTGTCGAATTACCTGTCCCGCGTCTGGGCCAGCCGCACGTACAACTCGTTGCGCGAAGGCGGCAAAAAAGTATTGGAAAAAATGCCGGCTGCGATGGAATTCGTGCGTCGCACCGAAGAGCACATGAAAGGCATGGTGTCGCCCGGCACGCTGTTCGAAGAATTGGGGCTGAATTACATCGGCCCAATCGACGGCCATAATCTCGACAAGCTAATCACGTACCTGGGCAAACTGCGCAGCATTCCTGGCCCGCATTTGTTGCATGTGATCACGCAAAAAGGCCGCGGCTATCAACCGGCGGAAAAAGATCCCATCGGTTATCACGCGCTGTCCAAAATCGAGCCCAAACCGCCGGTGACAACGGCAGCGCCCAAACCGACATTACCCAAATATTGTGATGTATTCGGCCAGTGGCTGTGCGACCTGGCCGAAACCGATCCACGTCTGGTTGCGATCACCCCGGCGATGCGCGAAGGTTCCGGCATGGTGGAATTCTCGCGACGTTTTCCGGATCAGTATCACGATGTGGCGATTGCGGAACAACACGCGGTGACGTTGGCCGCAGGTTTGGCCTGTGAAGGTCAGAAGCCGGTGGTGGCGATTTATTCCACGTTCCTTCAGCGCGCGTACGACCAATTGATTCACGATGTGGCGCTGCAGAATCTGGATGTGACGTTCGGCATCGATCGCGCCGGGTTGGTGGGTGAAGACGGCCCTACGCATGCAGGCGCCTATGATTTGAGCTTCCTGCGCTGCATTCCCAACATGGTGGTGATGGCGCCGTCCGATGAAAACGAATGCCGACAGATGCTATACACCGGTTATCAGTATCGTGGCCCGGCGGCGGTGCGCTATCCCCGTGGCACCGGCCCAGGTGCGGTGATCGAGAAAGCCATGACGGCGCTGCCGATAGGCCGCGGTCGTATCGTGCAGTCCGGCAAAGGCGTGGCGATCCTGGCATTTGGTACTGTGCTGGCCAACTGCAAGGAAGCCGGCAAATTATTGAACGCCACTGTTGTCGACATGCGCTTTGTTAAACCGCTGGATGAAGCGCTGGTTCTGGAAATGGCCGCGCAATATCATCTGCTGGTGACAGTGGAAGAAAACGCCATCATGGGCGGCGCAGGTTCCGCGGTGAATGAATTGCTGGCGCAGCGCAATCTGGTGGTACCGGTTCTGAATCTGGGCATTCCGGATATTTATGTGGACCACGCCAAACCGGCGGAGATGATCGAACAATGTGGTTTGCATGCGGCTGGCATTGAAGCGTCCATTCGCGCGCGGCTGCAGGATCTGGACGCAGGCGCACTGAGTCAAACCGCCGTGTGACTGCTCATTCGAAAATCAAATTATTTTTCCTGATACACCAATCGGTCACAAATGCACCACAGCCTGCGCGCGAATTTTGCGCGATACCTCACTCGTAAAATCCGGCCAGCATCACATCACTCTGCTTCCTGATTCAGCCAACGTGAAAATAGCACCAACGTTTTTTTGTGGCTATTTGTATACGTGTCTTCTAAATTCTTGCGGATCAATTTAGTCTTGCGCAAAACATCAAGCGTGGAACCCACCACGCACGCAGTGAATCGACCAACATCGACCACACGCTGGAGTGAATAGGAAAGCAGAAGGATCTCGTTGTCGCCCTATCTTCCGCATGGAATGTGAACGGCGCGTTTTCTATTTTTAATTGGCCTACACCGGGACCTGTTCTGTTTTCTTAGCACTTTGGTTTCTGCATCGCTCAGTTTTGTGCGATGCGTCTGCTACAGGGTGCAAAGAAACATGTCGCTGAAGACCGCTTCTTTCGAACCATCTGCGCCGGAGTTGCGCGATCCACCCGCCACCCGTCCGGCGCCTTCCGCCGGCGAAACCTGGCGCCTTGCTGCGGTGCAGGAAATCAATCGCCACCGAGGAGAATTGCTGGCCCCCGCCCGCTTTTTGCGCCCTTCGCTCGACTACGTGTTGGAGCTGGAAGGCAAACGTCTACGCCCACTATTGCTGTTATGTTTTGCGAACCTCGGCGAAAGCGAACTGAAACCGCGAGACAATGAATACCGCGCAGCAGCCGCGATCGAACTGCTGCATGAAGCCTCTTTGGTGCACGACGACATCCTGGATAATTCCACTGTGCGCCGCAATCGCGCATCGGTGGGTGAGCAATTCAATGTACGCACCGCAACGCACGCCGGCGGTTATATCACCAGCATCTGTTTGGCAACGTTAGCGGAATGCGATCGCGATATTGGCGAAACACTGGGCGCATCGCTGAAAGATTTGGTCTGCGCACAATTGATGGAAGAATTGCCGCACCCCTCGTCGATCCAGGCACATCAGCAGCGCAGCATCGACATCATGGCCGGCAAAACCGGATCGCTGTTCGACATGGCGATTCAGATCGGCCTGCATCTGAACAAGCACAACAAGAGCCGTCATATTCCGGTTGAACTGGCCATTCGTTTTTCCCGTCATTTTTCACTGGGTTTCCAAATGCGCGACGATCTGGCGGATCTGGAAAACGATGCCAGCATCCGCAAACCCGGGGGCAATGATCTGGTACAGGGCAATCCCACCTGGCCATTTCTGATGTGGGCGCAAAAAAAGGGCGACTATCAATATGCGTGGGCCAGGCTGGCTGCAGCAAAGGGCAACCAGGAGAAAGCGCAACAGCTGCAAGATGACATCATCAGCACCGACACCGCGCGCGATGTGCGCAACAAAATTACGGAAGAACTGGAATCGGCGAAGGACAACCTGCGCCGCACCCCTCCGGGCCCCGCTCAGGACTTCATTCTGGGCATCGTGGAGAAACTGCAGCCATGAACATGCGTGCCGATATCGAACAACACCGTCTGAGCGGCCCTACTGGCCGAGAAGCACTGCAAGGTCTGCGACAATCGGCGGATTTCACGCGGCTGCAGCAATTGCAGTCGCCCGCTGATTTCTGCAATCGCATGTTTTTGTTGCTGGGGCGCAACCTGGCGGTAGCGGCCGCGATGTTGCCGCCTGAAAAGCGGCAGGAAGGCGTGATCACATTTTTGTGTTGTCGCGTGCTGGATGCGCATGAAGATTTGCACGCCGACGGCGCTACATCGGCCCGTCATATTCTGGCGGCGATGGAATACCTGACCGGCAAGATCACTACGCCACCGCCGGCGCCGATTTATGAAGGCAATCGTGAAACCGATCGTCTGGAAGCGTTACTGTCCGATCGTTTGCCTTGGTTACGTCAAGCGTTGGAAGCCTTGCCACGCCCACAGCAAACGCGGGTATCGACGCTGCTGACCCGCATCGCGGTGGAAATGGCCAACGATCGAGCCAAGGAACGTTTTGGCGGCCAAGGTCACATGGAAGGCCGCTTGGACGGAAATCTCGCAGAATACGGCCGTAATGTGCTGGGCCGCATCGTGCAGTACAGCTTGGAATTATTGGAAATTGATATTCCGCTCAATCTGGATTTCAAACCCATCGGCCAGATCTTGCAGATTCTCAACCATATTCGCGATTTCGCCGAGGATAATGAGCGTCAGCAACAAGCCGGTGATGGCCCTGTCATCATGCTGAAGCTGTTGCTGGAATTGGTGGAAACATCCACTACTACGCCGCATGCGCTCGGCAAATTGCACTTTGCTCAGATATCCGGCGAGCGTGCTGCTATCAGTTATATGGTGGCCACCGGCGTGGCATCGATCTGCAAACAGTTGAAAGTACCGGCGCCCTGGTTGGCAGCTCACCCCTTACTAAGCGCCCGCGCCGCTCGTTACAGTCAATCATTCTTCAATTATTTGCTGGGCGAAATAGATTCCACGTTGCTGGCGCTCGTCACCGTACTGCTGCAACGAGAAGCTGGCCACGACAATCTGCCGGTGGCTGTTTATTCCAGCGGCGGCCGCGCCAATGCCTTGCAGGAAGCGTTTGAACTATCCATCGCGGAACAACACCCGGACACAGCCACCGCCATCCGCTTGCAAAATTACATCCGCCTGAGCCGGTTTTCGCTGGCCATTCTCGATAACCTGCCCACCCATCGCATTTCCGGTTTGCCGCACAACCATATTGAGGGGCGCCGGATCATGATCAGTGATTATTTTTTCGCTGCGGCAGCTTCGGTGGTGTGCGAAATCGGGCCACGGGAGCTGGCGTTGTTTTCGCGGGTCGGCGCAGCGCTGATCGAAGACCGTGAAAGTGGACGCGGTATCGACGAATTGGGCCGCACCGCGGCGGCCGTCACCGAAGTGGTATTGCAGGCTCAACGTTGCAGCGCGCAGGAGATTAACGCGGCGGTTGAACGCAATCGCGCACATTCCGTCGCGCTGTTTGCCCGGCGGCGGCGCCGCAACACTGCGTTCACTACGCTGATCCGCCTGCTGTCTCTGTTGCCCCCTTTCCGCCCAGCGCCGCCAGAACGGGCGGAATTGGGTTTTACGTTCGCACCCCGTTCAGCCCTGGCCGATGAGTGAAAAGGATTTTATGGACACGCCAACCCTCAACCCGACCAATTCCATGCACGACGCACTCGCCGATACGCCGGAACGTACCGAGCGGCGGGACGTGATCTACCGCGCCCCACAACCTTGGCTGCAGAAAACCGAGGCCTTTCTGGAACGCACTTGCAAGTTCGAGCATGGCGCCAATATTTTTCCTTTTCTGCATATCATCCTGTTTTACCTGGCGCTGGCTTTTCTGGAATTCGGCGTATTCGATTCGCTATGGCTGAACGTACCGATCTGGCTCGGGATGGTGCTGGCCAATTATTCCCTCAGCATCGGTATCCAGCATCTGCACACCCATCGCAAGATGTTCACTAAAAACTGGCTGAACCGCGTGACGGAAATTCTGCTGACCCTGCCTGGCGGCGTCAGCCATCCGGTCATGAAATATATCCATGTGCATCTGCACCATCGCTACGACGACGGCGCGGGCGATCCCACCAGCACCAAAGGCAAAGAGGAAGGCTGGGCCGCCGTTTGGTACTGGATCAGCTACGGCTGGCTGACCCACAAGGAAACCATCCGCGGACTGTTTGCCGCAGACGCAAAACCGACCTGGAAACGCATGCGCGGCCAGTACATTGTCGACAACGCGCTGATGGTGGCTTTCGCTGCGGCCTTTCTTCTGTACGATCCAAAAGGATTTGTGCTGCTGTATCTGATTCCTTATGTCATCGTATCGACCAACATAGGCTATTTCGCCTGGCTGACGCACGCACCGGCGCGTGAAGGCAAGCTGAACGGTTCCATCAACAACACCAACAACTGGATGAATCTGTTCGTTCACAACCAGGGTTATCACTCGCTGCATCACGTCAAACCTTCGATTCACTGGACCGCAATTCCGGAACACCTCGAAGTGATGCAGGAGGTGGATCATGACCTGATCGTGCCTTATTGGGTCACGCTGGAAAGCGCCTACCGCATTCTGAATCCCGACAAGTTCCGCGATGAACAGCATGGCGAAGTCTGGAAGCAACGCAACGCCGAGAAAAAGCGCGAGGGCAACTATCGACTGTCGGGCATGCCCTACTTCGGGTGGGTCTGATGGGCAGCAACGCTGAATTCACCCTACCCAAGTTATTGCCCAAGGCTTCCTTGCGGGAACGCATTGCCGAATGGCTGATGCTTCTGCGGATTATTTTTACCGGCTCCGGCACCCGCAGCGACCTGACCTATAACGTGCTGGCCCAACGCCACGTGATGGGTGATGACACGCTGTTCATCAATCTTGGTTATTGGGACAAGTCGAAAACACTGGACGACGCATCCTATGAAATGGCAGATGTGCTGGCGGAAAAAGCTGATCTGCAACCTGATGACACTATTCTGGACGTGGGCTTCGGCTTCGGCGACCAGGACATTCATTGGTGCAAAACACGTAATCTGCAAAAACTGCACGGTGTGAACATCTCCTCGGTGCAGGTGCAGGCGGCGCAGGAACGGGTGCAGCGGGAACGATTGCAGGACCGCATTCATTTACGGGAAGGCGACGCCATCGCCACCGGTTTTGCCACCGACAGTTTCGACAAAGTGATGGGCTTGGAATGCGCGTTTCACTTCTGCACCCGCGAAGACTTTTTTCGCGAAGCCCACCGTGTGTTGCGCAGCGGCGGACGTCTGACGTTGGCGGATTTCATCGCCCGCGATAACCAGCCCGTGACCTTTAAACGTTGGGTCGCCAGTTTCCTGGGGCGACGCTCGTGGCAAATTCCCGCTTATAACCTTTATGCCGTCACGCGCTACCGGCAGGAATTGGAACACTTGGGCTTCCGCAATATCCGCATCGAGAACATCAACGCCCACGTGTTCGATCATTTTGTCGCCTACCAGCGGCAACGCTTTGATACGGAAGGCTTCAAGCGCCGTTACCATCCCCTGATTCGCTTTGTCGCTAAATTGCAGATCGATTGGGGCTTTCTAGATACTTTGGACTATATAATAGTCACGGCTGAGAAATGAATCAGCAGGAGGTCGAGATGACAACGCAGGCCTTGCAGATGGCTGTAAATATGCCCCAGCCCCGTCAGGTGAAGGTACCCTTCTCCGTGCGGTTACACCGCTTCTGGTGTGGTGGATACATGTTCCCGACACTGTTGATGAATGGATTCACTATTTATATTCCGATCATCGAACGCTTCATGATTGCACGAGTACGCGCGGCGGCGAATGAAGTGACCGATCCCGATCTTAAAAAACGGGTGGATGCCTTTTTGCTGCAGGAAGCGATTCATGCCCGCGAACATGAGCAGTCCCGCCAATTTTTGCATGCCACTGAATTCCGTTCCCAAGGCATTTACAAAGGGGTGGAATTTTTTATCGACAGAATCATGACGCCGATGGCTAATCTGGGTAACCGGGTGTTCGGTCGTCATTTTTCGTTGGCCACCGTGGCGGGCGCTGAACACTGGACTGCCGCCACCGCCGAGATCAATCTGTCGTACAAGATACTGTGGGAACTGGAAGGTAGCCCTATGCTGTGGCTGTTCGCCTGGCACGGCGCCGAAGAAATCGAGCACAAGGACGTCGTGTTCGACATGATTCAGCATTTGAAGGTGGGTTATTTATTGCGGATGATCAGTTTCCTTTCCGCTACCCTGGCGTTTGGGTTGTTGAATCTGGTGGTGACAACCTGCCTGATATTCCAGCTCAAGTGGAAGGAAGCGCTGCATCCACAATTGTGGGTCGGTGGGCTTTACTACTTGTTTATCGGCGCCAAGGTGGTACCGAAAGGATTGGTCGCCATGTTTGACTATATGCGCCCCAGTTTCCACCCCAACGACAGGGATGATCGGGAATTGATGGAGATGGGCTTTGCGATTGCGCGTAAAGGCATGGCGGATGGCATGGTCATGGAGCCGTTTGTCCGCAGCGAAGCCAAGGCAGCGTAGCAGGATTGCTTGCACGACGTTTGAATAACGTGTTGCGCAGTATTGAAAAAGAGCCGTGTGGAAAATGCGGCCGTAAAAAATGTTGACTGAGGGAAGCACAATGAGCCAGACCATAAATGCCGGCATGCTGGCGCGCATTCTAGTGCGCTATCGCTATCTGCTGGCATTTTTTTCGCTGGGCATTGTGCTGTTCTCGATGTTCGGCCTGCCCAAGGTGCGCTACACCAGCGAGATCAATTCTTTTTTTGCGCCCGATGATCCCAAGTCGTTGGCATTCGCTCAGCTGGAGCAGGATTACAGCGCACTGGAAAACATCCTGGTGTATGTGCTGGATTTCGGCGATGGCGGTGCACTCACGCCGGATGCGCTGGCCCAGCTGAAACAATCGACTCAATGGGTCAAGCAGGCGCCCTACGCCACCGGTGTGCTGTCCCTCGCCAATTCCCAATACACCTATTCACAGGATGAGGAACTGGTGGTGGACCATCTGTTCGATGATCCTGCCAGATTGTCAGCAGAGGAGTTCAAACGCCGTGCCGAACATGCGCGCAATGATCCTTTCCTGAAGGGGCGCCTGGTATCAAGCGACGGTCGCATCGCCGCCATTTATTCCGAAATAGCCTGGCCAGGCGAGCATGAATTTGATGAACTGAAAATGGTCATCGAAAGCGCGGATGCCATCAAGCGCAAAATTGAAGCGGAGAATCCCGGCGTCACCGTGTATTTGGTGGGAGATGTGATTCTTCAGAACAGCATGCTGGATCTGTCCCTGCAGAGTCTCACCCGGTTGTACCCCATTATCATGCTGCTGGGCATGTTCATCATCTGGTACCAGCTGCGCTCCATTCCGCTCATTATTGCCGGCTTTACCGTCGTGTTCACGGCTACCATTTTTACCGTGGGTGCATCCGGCTGGCTGTCCATCGTCTTCAATCAGACCTCCGTGCTGGCCGTCATCATGGTGTTCGTGGTGATCACGGCGGGCATGGTGCATATCAATTCCAACGTGCTGGATTTTCTCAGTGAAGGCGACGACAAACTGGTCGCGCTGGAAAAAAGTCTGCAAATGAATCTATACCCCATTTTTCTTACAAACCTGACGACCGTGTTGGGTTTTCTCTGTCTGAACACCTGCGTGTCGCCTCCCTTGGTTCAATTGGGCAATCTGAGCAGCGTGGGCATCGGGGTTGCCACCATCTTTACCTTCCTGCTGATGCCGGCCGCTATTACGCTCATGCCGATCCGCAACACCGTTCAGCATCCGCCGCTGCGTGATTTCATGGGCTCCATTGCCCGCTTTGTGATTCGTCATCGCGACCGCATCATCTGGTCATCGGTGACATTTACGCTGGCGTGTCTGTTGCTGATTCCACTCAACGAAGTGCATGACGACCCCATTTCCTACTTCCAAAAAGATGAACCCTTTCGTCAGGCCATCGATTTCTCCGCCGAGCATCTGGCCGATCGGCAACAGATCGTGTTTTCCCTGGATGTAGGCAACGAAGAAACCATCAACGATCCGGCATTCCTGCAACAATTGGACAACTTCGCCAGCTGGCTGCAACAGCAGCCGGAAGTAAGCAGCGTGGTCGGCTATCACGACCTGATCAAAACGCTCAACAAAACCCTGCATGATGACGACCCCTCCTGGTACCGGATTCCGGATGATCGCGAGCTGACGGCGCAATATTTTCTGCTTTATGAAATGAGCCTGCCGTCGCTACAAAGCCTGAATCAGCTGCTCAGCAAAAAGCGCACTGCGGTGCGCGTTAATGTCACAACCAAACCATTGAAAGGCGAAGCACTGCTGGTACTGGAGGAGAAATCCCGGCAGTGGCTGGCGCAAAATCTACCTAATGCGAAGATCACGGCCACCAGCATCGATCTGATGTTTGCTCATCTGAGTAACGATATCGTGATGAGCATGGGCGCTGGCGATATTCTGTCGGTACTGCTGATTTCGCTAGTGTTATTGGTGGGCATCCGCTCATTGAAGTACAGCCTGATCACCCTGATTCCCAGCGCTTTCCCCGCCGCCATTGTGTATGGCCTGTGGGGATTGTTCGTGGGCGAGGTCAATATGGCGGTAGCCGTGACCTTCAGTATGAGCCTGGGCATCATCGTCGATGACACCATTCATGTGATGACCAAGTACTGGCACTCGGTGCGGGATGGCATGACACCGGAAGACGCGATCGTGTCCACCTTCCGTTCGGCCGGACCGTCGCTGGTGGTGACCACTGCAGTAGTGGCCAGCGGCTTGCTGGTGCTGACGCAATCCAGTTATGGCGTGCATGCCACCATGGGTTGGGTCACCGCGCCCATCATCATTCTGGCGCTGTTGTTCGACCTGTTTCTGATGCCGGCGATTTTCCTGAAAGTGGATGGCGGCAAGGGACCTCAGGCACGCGAGCCGCAACGTCAGCCGGGTGCCGTTCCGACGCCCAACGCAGCATCACCTTTACCCAGTGAGGAAGCGGCATGAAATCATTTCTGCGCACCTTGGCCAAATCATTAACGTTGTCCGGTCTGCTGTTGTCGACCAGCCCGAGTGTTGCCACGACAAGCACTACAACATCTGCGTCAGCAACAACACCCACCGCATCCGCTATCAGTGCGCATGTCACCATGTGTGTTTACGATCCTATTGGTGCAAGCGGCCCCTTATTTCAGTCGTTTGGTTACTTCAAAACGGAAGCATTGGCCTGGGGTGTGGAAATCGACCTGAAAGCCTACAACGATGAACGCATTGCGGCGGAGGATTTCAAAGCCGGCCTGTGCGACTTGGTCAATGTGCCTGGTTTTCGCGCCCGCGCATTCAACCGTTTCACCGGCACTATCGACTCTATCGGTGCCTTGCCCACGTACGAACACCTGAAAATCGTCTTGCAGACATTGGCCAGTGAAAAAGCCGCGCCGCTGATGGTGTCCGGCGATTACGAAGTCATTTCCATTATTCCCGCCGGCGCGATTTTCATGTTCGTGTCGGATAAAAATATCCGCTCACCGGAAACAATGGCGGGCAAAACCATCGCCGTGCTCGACAACGCGCCGGAGCTGCCCAAACTGGTTGCGCAAGCCGGCATGACACCGGTGGCGTCCACTCTCGCCAACCTGTACAGCAAATTCAACAACCACAGCGTCGACATTACCGCCGGCCCGGCGTTGGTGTATGAACCGATGGAATTGTACAAAGGCCTGGAGCCCAACGGCGGCATTCTCGATTTTCCCTTCATGCAAGCCACGATTCAGGTGCTGGGGCGACACAGCAAACTACCGCCCGGTTTCGGTCTGCGGGCACGGCAATACGGCGACCAGACATTCGAGCAGGCGCTGCGCATGATCAAAATCAGCGAAACCGGTATTCCAGAAAAATACTGGGTGCGCGTACCGCGTGAGGATTCCATCGCCTGGTCGGAAGTGTTCCGCCAGAATCGGTTAGCACTGCGCAAGGAAAATATTTACGACAGCAAAGCACTGACGCTGTTCCGCCGGGTGCGCTGCAAGCTCGAACCGAGCCTGCCCGAGTGCACCGCAAACGACAAAGAATAAGGGCAAGGAACACATGGAGAAGAGCCTGTGATGATTCGATTACGTGATTGCGCCCGGTTAGTGTTGGCGCTGGTCTCCATTCTGCTGTCCACAGTTTTACTGGCCGGCAATGCTGAAGGCAGCGCGACAGCACAGCTGCCAGAGGAAACCGCCAGCCTGCTGACGGAGCTGGGCTTGTCAGCGGAAAAAGCCGAGCAGGTCATGAAAGACAAGGGGCTGACAGACGAGCAGGCCACTCAATTGCTGAAAGGTATGCGCACGTCCTCCGCTGCCACCGCGCAGCAGATTCTGGACATGGGCATGACACCGGATGATGCGTCCGCATTGTTGCAAAAGATGGGCATGCCGCAACCCCGCATCGACAAATTGATGGCGGACATGAGTGAATCCATCACCCGCGAACAAAAAGCCCGTGACAGCGGCTGGGGCGACACCCAGGCCCGCATGGTGATGACATTGCGCGGCCGTGATGGCAGTGAACGCCAGCGTGAAATTCTGGTGAAAACTCTGGAAGTGCCTGGCGATGGTGATAAAAGCCTATCGGTGTTCGCCACGCCCAAAGATGTAAAAGACACCGCGTTGCTGACTGAAACCCATATCAGCGGACCCGATTCCCAGTGGCTTTATTTGCCCAAACTGAAACGGGTCAAACGCATCTCCATGCTGAATAAATCCAGCCCGTTCATGGGCAGCGAATTTTCTTATGAGGATCTGGCGTCGTTCGAAGTAGAGAAATACACCACCCAGTATCTACGTAGCGAACAGTACGACGGCCGCCCCTGCTTTGTAGTAGAGCTGACACCTAAATATGAACATTCCGGCTACAGCAAGCTGGTGGCATTCATCGACAAGCAAAATTATCTGGCCCTGCGCATGGATTATTTCAATCTGGAACAAAAGCACTTCAAGTCCATGTACCTGGAAGATTACAAACAATTCGAAGGCAAATACTGGCGGCCCACCAAGCTCACTATGAAAAACATCGCCAGCGGTGATTCCACGGCCATCATCTGGCACGAATATCGGTTCCGCACTGGCTTGAATGACAGCGATTTCACCCAGCAAGCCCTGAAGCGTCCGGGCTGAAACCTGTAGGACACTGGCCATCATGACAACATCCGGAATGCTCAGAACGGGTTGGAGCGAGCGCATGCTGTCGCTGGCCGCGCTCGGCATCCTGCTGTTCATGATTCTGGTGACTACGGCGGAAAATCTGCATTCACGCATGCTGGAATTGGGCGTGTCCATCTGGCCCGACTACACCTTTCTGCGCGACGAATCCGTTTTGCCTGCCTGCAATGCCGATATCAACGTGGAAGCGCGCCTTCAACAACTGGAAGCGGAATTTGCGCAAACACAAAGCGCGGATGATTTGCTGACAGAGGAATTCGATCGCGAAGCAACACGTCAGTCCCTGTTGGGCCAGCAGGTGATGTGTCAGGAACTGCGCCGGCGTGCCGAGGCCAGTCACGCCCGGATAACCCCCTGGGTGGAAGCCTATCGCACTGCGGATTTCGCAGTAGCCGAGCTGGCGAACCTGGCCCTGACGACGCAACGCATCATCCTGGCGCTACTGATTTTCGCCACCGCAGTGATCACCACACAGCGGCGCCATCATATTGCATTCCGCCCAATTGAATCGCAGTTGGACCACCGGCTGTCCACGTCTCTGCAACTGGTCGCCAACACGGCGTTGGCCTGGTCAGCCTGGCGTTTTCGGGAACAGACTTACGCTTCGGGTGTTGCGGTCAATCATCCCGAAATCATTTACATCCTGTTGGCAGAATTCATCGTGCTGAGCGTGATCAGCCTGACCCAACTGTTGAAGCCGCCTCGCCAACTCACACCCGGCGGTACTTGGACGCATGCATTTCTGTCAGTGCCGCTGTATGTCTACATGGTGCTGGCGGGGCTGTATTACTTTACGTTTGAAACGCAGCACATCGCTGGTTTGTCATTGCATTTCGCCGCACTGTTCGAGCTGGCCGGCATGTTCATCCAGATCGCGCTGTTTTTATGGGTCGGCATGCTACTGAAGCAAACGCGATTGGGGGAACGGGTATTTGCGCTGTTCACGCCCTGGAATCTGCCACCCGAACTGTTGTGTGTGCTGGCCATTCTGGTGATGGCGGTGCCCACCGCTTATACCGGTGGTTCCGGCATCATCGTGCTGGCGCTGGGCTTGGTGGTGTACGAGGAATTGCGCCGGGTCGGCACGCGCCGGCAATTTGCGTTGGCCACCACGGCCTTAAGTGGCAGCGCCAGCATCGTGCTCAACCCCTGCATTCTGATCATGCTGGTCGCGATGCTGAACAAGGAAGTGGTGTCGAGTGAATTGTATGACGAAGGCTTCAAGGTTTTCCTGATCACCGTCAGCCTGTTTTTTTTCTACGCCCTGCTCACCAAGCAGGAAAAACTGCGGTTGACACCACCCCGCACCGCGCTGGGCCCCATGCTGCAAGCCAGTCGACCATTATTGAACTATGCCGTGGTGATCGCGCTGGTGGTGCTGGCATACGGCTTGCTGCTGGATGCCTGGGTCGATGAATTTACCGCTGCCATCATTCTGCCCGTGGTAATTATCGCAGTGTTGGTGTTTGACCGCACGCTGGACGCCGATGCCCACCAGTTTGCCACTCAAACGGAACGCGCGCCCACCGTGGGCGGGGCGCTGGCAACGTCTATCGACGGCGCGGCCGTGCACATCGGTGCATTGCTGATCTTTATCGGCGCCAATATGGTGCTGGGTGGCGTGATTCAACGCAGCGGCGGCAATTTTGAATTCTTAACCGCCACTTTCGATTCCCGCATCACCTGCATGCTGTTCATGCTGGTGTGCCTGATTCTGCTGGGCATGTTCATGGAATCCATGAGCGGCGTGGTGCTGGTCAGCGCCACACTTACGAAAATCGCCTACGCCAGCGGCATCCACCCGGTGCATTTCTGGATGACGACGTTGGTGGCACTGGAACTGGGTTTTCTGACACCACCGGTGGCGCTCAATCATCTGTATACGCGACAGGTGGTCGGCGAGCGCGAACACGCGCTGGCACAACAGGAAGGGCACAACTTCTGGTATCGGCATGAACGCCTCCTGCTGCCCATTGCAGTGATGGGTTCCGCCTTACTGCTGGTGGCGTTCGGTCCCTTCGTCACCGGCTACAACGGCTGGTACCCCTGATCACCACTATAAAAATCACGATAACGAACCAAGGAAGAACACGCGATGGCTATGCTCGACGCCGCCGACACGAACCAGACCAAACGGGTGCCGCAACCGCGTCGTCCCAAGTTTGCTTTTACCGAGGAAATGCGTCGACGCTGGTGTAAAAACACTATTTTTTACACCATGCTGCTGAATGCCTACACCATCATGTTTCCCGCCATCGAACGCTTCACTGTCACCTGCTTGCGTCAGGAGTTGGACGGTATCACCGATCCTGTTCTGAAAGCGCGAGTGCAAGCCATGATTGCGCAGGAAGCCATGCACGGTAAACGCCACGACGAATCATTGGCCGCGCTGAAGCAGCATCATGTTGACTACGACTATATGTATCGCTTCTCCGAGTTTGTCATGTCACTCTGGATTCCCTTGCATAAAAACCTGGGTCGTTTGTTCCGTGGGCAACTGCTGGTCGGCATCATTGCCGCCGGCGAGCATTGGACTACTCTGATCTCGCGCTGGAACCTGCGTAGCAATGCGTTCCGTTATGAGCAAAGCCCGCTGGCCAAACTGTTTTTATGGCATGCGGTTGAAGAAGTGGAACACAAAAGCGTGGCATTCGATTTGTTGGAATATAAAGGTGGCGGCTATTTCATTCGCATCTTCACTTTCATCCTCACTACTTTTATTTTCTTCTTTCTGAATTTTACCATTCTGATTTTCCTGACTGGCCAATTGCGCCTGCAGGAAGTGCTGCACCCGCGCTTTTACGTTGAAATTCTGATGTACTGTTTTTTCTGGCAGGCAACGGTGCCACTCACGCTATGGGGCATGATCGAATACTGTCTGCCCTACTTCCATCCGGACAAGCACAATGACGAGCCCGCCCTGGCAGAAGGGTTGCGGCTGTTGCAGGAATCCAACCTGGCCATCGAGTAAACCATCATGGATGCACATGTAACAGGATTCACATTGGATCTGCTGGAGGAAGAGGCGCCGCCTCGGCTGGATTGTTATACCCAGATTCCGCTGACCCGCCCTGCGACGCCTTTGCTGGATCAGATTGAACGACCAGAGCAATTGCGTTCTCTGGATCAATCATTGTTGCCGCAACTGGCCCAGGAAGTGCGTGCGTTCATGATGTACGCCGTTGGCAAAACCGGCGGCCATTTCGGCGCGGGCTTGGGCGTGGTGGAACTCACCCTGGCACTGCACTACGTGTTCAACACGCCGGACGACCGACTGGTGTGGGATGTGGGCCATCAATCCTATCCGCACAAGATGCTGACTGGCCGCCGCGACCGCATGCTGTCATTGCGCCAAAAAGGCGGCTTGGCAGGCTTTCCCAAACGTTGCGAAAGCGAATACGACACCTTCGGCGTCGGCCATTCCAGTACATCCATTAGCGCTGCTCTCGGAATGGCGTTGGCCGCTCGCATGCAGGGGCGTACCGATAAGACCGTCGCTGTCATAGGTGATGGCGCGCTGACCGCAGGAATGGCATTTGAAGCCATCAACCACGCCAGCCACACCAAAGCCGACATGATCATCGTGCTCAACGACAATGAGATGTCGATTTCGGAAAACGTCGGCGGCTTGTCGAATTATCTGTCCCGGATTTGGGCCAGTCGCACCTACAATTCCCTGCGCGAAGGTGGCAAGAAAGTATTGGAGAAAATTCCGGTTGCGATGGAGTTCGTACGTCGCACGGAAGAACACATGAAGGGCATAGTGTCGCCGGGTACGTTGTTCGAGGAATTGGGCCTGAACTATATCGGCCCCATCGATGGCCACAACCTGGACAGCCTGATTACCTATTTGAGCAAACTGCGCGATATTCCAGGCCCACACTTGCTGCATGTGATCACGCAAAAAGGGCGCGGCTATCAGCCGGCGGAAAAAGACCCCATCGGGTATCACGCACTTTCCAAAATTGAGCCCAAGTCGGCGGTAACAGCCACGCTAGCCAGCAAGCCTGCGCTGCCCAAGTACTGCGATATTTTTGGCGCCTGGTTGTGCGATATGGCAGAAGCGGATCCACGCCTGGTGGCTATCACGCCGGCCATGCGGGAGGGTTCCGGCATGGTGGAGTTCTCCCGCCGCTTTCCGGATCAATATCACGACGTGGCGATTGCCGAACAACATGCGGTGACGCTGGCCGCCGGTTTTGCCTGCGAAGGTCAGAAACCGGTAGTGGCCATTTATTCCACGTTCCTGCAG
>DATLII010000107.1:0-7651 GCA_035539495.1 Dongiaceae bacterium | reverse complement strand
CAATATTCCCGCCCTGGCGCCGGTGCTGATCGAACAGTCATTGAAATCCCAGTCCGATCCTGGCTACAACAATGTCAGCTACAAGATTTTCAATATCGGGGTGGTCAACAACACCAATGCCATCGCGGTGGAGTCGGCGTTCGATCTGGAGCAAACCATTCCCGCGATGGAACGCGCTTTTTCGATTGCTGCAGAATTGCAGGCGCAGGGCATCGTGCACAGCGCGCCGGCGTCGGTACGGTTCGTCAAAGCGTCGGATGCGCTGATTGCCATGCAATACGGCCGGCCCAGCATGATTCTGGAATTGATCATCGTGCAGGGCGTACGTGGTGACCGCGATCTGCTGAAAACGTACGAGCAAACCATGATGGAGGAATTTCACGCCCGTCCGCACTGGGGGCTGGACCTGAAAATCCTGCAGGGGGACGATTGGGCCAGAACGCTGTATCCGCGCTGGGATGATTGGCTTGAGGTCTACCGTCGCTTCAACAGTCAGGGTGTGTTCGACGGCCGGGTAACGGATCGTCTGGGCATTTCCATGCGCACTTCCACAAGCACTTCCACGGATAACCCGCGATGACTGAAACAATGAATTTCCAGAATCGCTGGGTGCTGGTTACGGGAGCATCGGCGGGCCTGGGGCGCGAAATGGCCTGCCAGTTGGCGCGGGTACACAAGGCCAATCTGATTCTGGTGGCGCGTCGCGCTGTGCGCTTGCTGGAATTGAAAAACCAGCTGGAGCAAAGCCACGGTGTTCAGTGTCGTGTCGTGCAGGCGGATCTGACCAATCCACAGGACGTGGATCGCGTGTATCAGGAAGGTATTCAATGCGGCGATATTTATGCCGTGATTCTGAATGCAGGCGTCACCCATTTTGGACACCACCAGGATTTGGAGTGGGCCGGTTTCGAAACCATGTTGGCCACCAATGTCACCAGCGTTGTGCGCCTGGTGAATCTGTTCGTGCCCTATCTGATTCAGAAATACCAGGGCGGTGGCATTTTGTTGGTAGCGAGTCTGGCCGGCCTGCTGCCTGTGCCTTACCAAGCGGCCTATGCCGGCACCAAGGGTTTCGTCACCCAGTTCGGCGAGAGCCTGTATCAGGAATTGCGGGGGCAGAATCTGTCGGTCACGGTGTTTTGTCCCGGGGGAATTGCGACGGAAATGATGGAGATCAGCGGGCTGAATGCAGGCTTTGAAAACTCCGTATTTTTGCAGGATACGTCTACCTGCGCCGCGGCCGCGCTAACAGCGTTTGCACGGCGAGACTATCTGCCGGTGCCGGGGATTCTCAATCAAGTGCAGTTGTTTTTCTCGCGCTTCTTGCCGCGTCGGGTGTTAGGCATGATCGCGGCGAATGTTTATCGCAAGGCGCTGCAAAAGCGTTGATGTGTGCGCCAAAAGGAAATATGAACGGTAAACGCCGGCGGCGCCGGAACTAAATGAGTCCAAACGCCGCCGGCAAAAATCAATGCTGGGTGAAGCTGCGGTGACTGACCGGCTTGGCCAGCTCCTCCTGCAATGCTTCCAATCCGCCCCAGATGGCGTCGCGGCCGAATTCTTCCGGCACTTTCGCCACCGCCATGATCAGCACCCGCACGATCTTTTTCATTTTTTCGGGATCCTGGAAATCGCTGGGGTCTAACTGCGTACTGTCTGTCATGTTGCTACACCTGTGTGACGGTCGAAACGGGCAGGCAGGACGCAATCAACGCCTGTTTGGCAGCCCGGGAAAGTTTGCGAATTTGATATTCCCGCGCCGAGGCGGCGGAACGGTCCTGCTGTTGTTCTGAATATACCAGGGTCACGGGCTGACGGGCGCGGGTATAGCGGGCGCCGCGGCTCGATCCATTGTGCTCGCTCAAGCGACGTTCCAGATCCGTGGTAATGCCGGTGTAATAGGTGTGGTCGCTGCATTCCAGCAAGTAGACGATCCACTGATTCATGGCGCGTTTTCTCGAAATAAAATCAAGAATAGATCACAACGGTATGATTATAAAGATAAATGAAGGTCTGAATTCGATTGCGCAGATTTGATCAAATGGTAGCCAGTGTGAACCACTACTATACTTCAGTGTGCTCGCTTTAACGATCAGCTTCTGATCATTCAACCTCATTTCCACGCCACCCGGAAGATGACGAACCTATGTTAGGAAGTCAGCGCGGCTTGCCATGGTTGCTGTTGGCGTCGCTGTGCCTGATGGCCGGCCTCATGGCAGGGCCTGGGGCCTGGGCGTCGCCGCTGGCCGTGCGTGCGGATGAGGGCCATTATCGCCTGACCGATGCTCTTTCCTATGCCCATGATCGCAAAGGCGATTGGGCCATTGAGGAAGTAGCCCGGCCGGATACCTCGGTCGTCTTTACACCCAGTAAAGATGAAACCCTGGCATTCGGCTACGTCGATGCAGTGTATTGGCTGCGATTGGATCTGGTCAGCCAGGAGCGCAATCGCACCTCCTGGGTGCTGGAGATTGCCGGCCTGGGTCGCTCCATCGACGAGATCGATCTGTTCCTGCCGGACGACGATGGGCATTGGTCCCAGCAGCGCTCCGGTGATTCGGTTCCGTTTGGCCAACGTGCGGTGCAGCACCATGCCGTGCTGTTTTCCTTTCAATTGCCGTCGCGCCAACTCACCTCGGTTTACCTGCGGGTAAAGACCAGCGGCACACTGCAGATCCCAGCCATTCTCTGGTCCGCCGGCCGTTATCTGGAAAATGAACATCACGACTCCCTGGTAGAAGGTATTTTCTACGGCGTGTTGCTGATCATGATTTTCTACAACGGCTTTATTTATCTGTCGATCCGCGATCCCAGTTATGTGCTGTATGTGTGTTATCTGGCTTGCGTGCTGGGTTTCGCCATTTCGCTCAAGGGCGTGGGTTTCGAATATCTGTGGCCAGAGCAGATGTGGTGGAACAACAAGAGCAATCTGGTGTTCGCGGAACTGGGCGTGCTGTTTGTGTTGCTGTTCGCGCGCAGTTTCTTGAATACGCCGAAAAACACGCGGCTGATCAACTATGTGATCGCTTTGCTGATTCTGACGAGTATTGCCTGTTTTCCTGTGGTGGTGGTGGCGAAGCATTATGTGGCGGCGTCGGTGCTGTCTGTGCAGTATGTCTTTGCAGTGGCGTCGGTGGTAATAGCTGCATCACTGTGTTTGCAGCGAGGATTTAAAGCCGCGCGCTATTACCTGCTGGCATGGCTGGGTGTGTTGGTGTCGATCCTGGTGTGGGTGCTGAACAGCTTCAATGTGATCCATTCCTGGTGGCTCGGGGCCTACGTTTTTCAGATTGGAACCACGATTCAGGTACTGTTGTTCTCGTTCGCGCTGGCGGATCGTATCAATTTGCTGCGGGCTGAGCGGGAATCCGCTCTCAACCTGCAATTGGCGCATTCCCGTCGTTTGGTGTCGATGGCGCAAATGTTCGAAAAATTCGTGCCCAAGCAATTCCTGCGTCGCATTGCGCGGGAAGGCATCGAAAACATCCAACTGGGCAAAGCTGAGCACGATGAAATTTCCGTGCTGTTTGCCGATATTCGCGGTTTTACTTCTTTGTCGGAAACTCTGACGCCACAGGAATTGCTGAACTTTCTCAATGCCTGTTTCGCGCGATTGGATAAGGTGATCCACCAGCACAATGGATTCATCGACAAATTCCTGGGTGATGGTGTGATGGCGCTGTTTGAACACGAGCACGGCTACGATCCCATTAGCCGCAGTGCACTGGATGCGGTGCGAGCTGCGATCGAAATGCATGAGGCCGTGAAGGTGTATAACCAGCATCGCGCTCGGTCTGGCTATGTGCCGATCGATATTGGTATCGGCATCAACAGCGGGCCCGTGGTGATTGGCACGGTCGGTTCAAGTGAACGTATGGATTCCACCGTGTTGGGCGATAACGTGAATGTAGCGGCACGGCTGCAGGAGCTCACCAAACAATTCGGCGCGCGCATCATCATCTCCGAGCATACCCAGGCGGCAGTGTTCACCGATCCCAGTTTCGAGTTGCGGGAGTTGGGTGAAGTGACCGTGCGCGGTCGCAAAGAGCCCGTGCGGCTGTACGAGGTGTTGAACGCGGACGACCCAGGTTTGCGTGCAGCCAAACAGGCCACATTGCCCACCCATCTGGAGGCCCTGGATTACTACCGTCAGGGCGATCTGGCCCGGGCGGCCATTCTGTGGGATCGATGCCTGTCCTACGCTCCCGATGATTCCGTTTGTCGTCATCTGCGCAGTCTGTGCGTCTGATCACAGTTTCCAATTAGGCCACCCGCCTGGTTGAAATTTCCACCGGGTCAATTAGACAAAAGCATCAATTCATCCTGGCCCAAAATGCGTTAGAATGGCTCAATCTCTAGGCCCTGATTTCCTGACGGCCCCTTATCCCAACGGAGCGTTACGTGATCAAAATTTTCGTCGTCGATGACCATGATCTGGTTCGGACCGGGATTTCCCGCATGCTGGCCGACGTACCTGGTCTGAAGGTGGTAGGTGAAGCCGCCACCGGCGAGGATGCCCTTAAACTGATTCGTGATGCCATGCCCGATGTGGTGTTGATGGACGCCAAGATGCCCGGCATCGGCGGCCTGGAAGCTACGCGCAAACTACTGCGCCAGAACGCCGATGTGCGCGTTATCGCAGTGACAGCCTGCAATGAAGAACCGTTTCCTTCACGCTTCCTGCAAGCGGGTGCGGCAGGTTATCTCACCAAAGGCGCGGCACTGGATGAAATGGTGAAAGCGATTCGCCTGGTGCATTCCGGTCAGCGTTACATTTCCCCTGACGTCGCCCAGCAATTGGCGCTGAAACCATTCCGCACCGAGGCCGAGGCGTCACCGTTCGATCAGCTATCGGAACGGGAACTGCAGATTGCGATGATGATTGTGAATTGCCAAAAGGTGCAGGAAATCTCTGACAAGCTGTTCCTGAGCCCCAAAACCGTCAATAGCTACCGCTACCGCCTGTTTGAAAAACTGGGCATTAACAGTGATGTGGAACTGACCCTGCTGGCGGTTCGGCACGGCATGCTGGACGTGGAATCCCTGCCCAATAATCTCTAAGGCGGGTGCCCCATCGATATTGACGCCTTTCTGCAGTCCCTCACTACCCACCCGGGCGTCTATCGCATGCTGGATGCGACGGGTGAGGTGCTGTACGTCGGTAAAGCGAAAAACCTGAAGAACCGCGTCACTTCCTATTTCCGCGGTAAACAGCATTCGGTGAAAACCCAGGCCTTGGTGCAGAAGATCGAGCGTATTGAGGTCACCGTTACTCTTAGTGAAACTGAAGCTCTGCTATTGGAGCAGACGCTGATCAAGTCCCTGAAGCCGCCGTTCAATATTCTGCTGCGGGACGACAAATCCTATCCCTACATCTATATCTCCAAGCAGGATTACCCGCGCCTGGCCTATTACCGTGGCGCCAAGAACCTGCCGGGGCGTTTTTTTGGCCCGTATCCCAGTGCGGTGGCAGTGCGCGAGACGCTGAATATCCTGCAGAAAATTTTTAAGGTGCGGCAATGCGAGGACAGTTTCTTCAAAAACCGCTCGCGCCCTTGTCTGCAACACCAGATTGGCCGTTGTCGTGCGCCTTGCGTGGGATTGGTGAGTGAAGAGGAATACGCCGACGACGTGCGCCACACTGTGATGTTTCTGGAAGGCAGGAATTCCGAAATGCAGACCGAGCTGAATCGCGCCATGCAGGCGGCGGCGGAAAATCTGGATTTCGAGCGTGCGGCGGAATTGCGCGACCAGATTGCGGCGCTGACGCAGGTGCAGGCGCAGCAATTTGTGGAAAGCGATAACGGCAACGCCGATGTGTTCGGTGTGGCGATCCGTTCCGGCATTGCCTGTGTGCAAATCATTTATGTGCGTGGTGGCCGGGTTCTTGGCCACAAGAGTTATTTTCCCTCACTGCAGGCAGAGGAAACTTTGGCCGAGGTATTGGAAGCCTTCGTGCCTCAGTATTATTTGGGCAACAAGGCGGGGCGTAATCTGCCTCAGCAAATTCTGGTGCCGGAAAAATTCGAATCGTCTGACGCGCTGATCGACGCGCTGCAGCAGGAAGAAGGGCGTACACTGACCATCACTGTCAGCGGTCGCGGTGCTCGCGCGGGTTGGCAGCGATTGGCGCAAACCAACGCCGAGCAGTATCTGGCCAGCCATCTGGCGAACCGGGAAAATCTGTTCCAGCGTTTCGAATCACTACGCGATGCGTTGGGTTTGGCGGAGATTCCGCAGCGGCTGGAATGCTTCGACATTTCCCACACCATGGGGGAGGGCACCGTCGCCAGTTGCGTGGTGTTCGAACATTCGGGGCCGGTGAAATCCCAATATCGTCGCTTCAATATTGAGGGCATTCAGGCCGGCGACGATTACGCCGCCATGCACCAGGCGTTGGAGCGCCGTTATACCCGGCTGAAAAAAGGCGAGGCCAAGCTGCCCGACGTGCTGATCATCGACGGTGGCAAGGGGCAGTTGAAACAGGCGCAGCAGGTGCTGTCGGACCTGCAGATCCAGGGGGTGCAAATCCTGGGTATTGCCAAGGGTGAAACTCGCAAACCAGGCCTGGAAACCCTGTTCCTGGAAGATGAAGGCCCCGGTTTCGGCCTGGAGCGCGATTCCCCCGCGCTGCATCTGATCCAGCATATTCGCGATGAAGCCCATCGTTTCGCCATCTCCGGTCACCGGGCTCGGCGGGAAAAGAAACGGACCACGTCGGTGCTGGAGGACATTCCTGGCATTGGCCCCAAGCGGCGCAGGGAACTTTTAAGCCACTTTGGCGGTTTGCAGGGGCTGTCGCGGGCCAGCCAGGCGGAAATTGCGCGGGTCCCCGGAATCAGCAAGAAAATTGCCGAAGACATTTATGCCGCCCTGCACAACGTTTAAACTGGGCGCTGATATGAACTGCCGAGATTGATCCATGCAGGAAGTCGCCAGCCGGCCGGCCCATCTGACCATCCCTAATTTGTTGACCATTTCGCGCATCATCATGATTCCGGTGTTCATTTTGGTCTATTTCCTTCCTATCAAAGGCGGCCCTTTGCTGGCGGCCATTATCTTTGCAGCGGCGGGTATTACTGACTGGATTGATGGTTACCTGGCGCGGAAATGGGGGCAGATGACCAAGTTGGGCGCCTTTCTGGACCCTGTGGCCGACAAACTGATGGTAGCCGTGGCCCTGGTGGCCCTGGTGGAAGCCCATAACAATGCGCTGCTGACGATTCCCGCGATGGTGATTATTGGTCGTGAGATCACCATTTCCGCCCTGCGGGAATGGATGGCGGAGCTGGGCAAGCGCGCCAGCGTTGCGGTGTCCTACATCGGCAAGGTGAAAACCACGGTGCAGATGATCGCGATTACCGGCCTGATCGCCAATCCGCCCGACATTAGCAATTGGGTGGTGTGGCTGGCCTATCTGTTACTTTATGCAGCCACAGTGCTGACATTGTGGTCGATGCTGCTGTACCTGAAGGCCGCCTGGCCTGATCTGAAAGAGTAAAAAATCGCGCCAACCCGTTGAGATAAAAACGTTTTTATTTGGGTTGACTCAAAAGGGTTTGTGGGTAGAATAGGCAACCCACAAAGTGTGAGCTTTGTGATTGTGCGGGAATAGCTCAGTTGGTAGAGCGCAACCTTGCCAAGGTTGAGG
>DATLII010000106.1:0-8438 GCA_035539495.1 Dongiaceae bacterium | reverse complement strand
CTCGCCAACCGGAAGCTTATGTGGGTCTGGCCCAGGCTGATGCCGACTCGCTGAACGTGCAAGAAGGCGCGCCGCTGTTGCTGAATCTCGGCACCCGCCGCGTCACCCTGACTGTGAAAATTCTGCCGGGCCTGGCCAACGGTTTGATCGCATTGCCGGCGGGTCTGAAAGGCGTTCCGGTGGTGAGCGCGGCCGATAAAGTCAGCATCGGAGGTGCCGCCTGATGGATTGGTTCACCGAAGAAACCCTGGCGATCATCATTGCGGTACTGAAATCCGTCGTCATCCTGCTGGGTGTGGTCCTGTTGGGGGCATTTCTGATCTTTGTCGAGCGACGTCTGCTGGCACTGTGGCAGGATCGCTACGGCCCTAACCGCGTCGGTCCGTTCGGCCTGCTGCAGCTGGTCGCCGACATGATGAAAATGTTCTTCAAGGAAGACTGGACGCCGCCGTTTGCCGACAAGCTGCTGTTCTGGATCGCGCCGGCGATTGCGGTGAGCGGCATGCTGATGGCCTTCTGCGTCGTGCCGATTACACCCACCTGGGGTGTTGCCGACCTCGATATCGGCCTGCTGTTCTTCCTGGCCATGGCCGGCTTGTCGGTCTATGCCGTATTGTTCGGCGGCTGGGCCAGCAACAGTAAATATGCGTTGCTGGGCGCCATGCGCGCCAGTGCCCAGACCCTCACCTATGAAGTGTTCCTCGGCCTGTCGCTAATGGGCGTGGTCGCCGTCGCGGGAACCTTCAATGTGCGGGAAATCGTCGAAGCGCAAAAAGATCTGTGGTTTGTTGTGCCGCAGTTCATCGGCTTCATCACTTTCTTCACTGCCGGCATTGCTGTGGCCCACCGCGCGCCCTTCGATCAACCGGAAGCGGAACAGGAATTGGCCGCGGGCTTTTTCACCGAATATTCCGGCCTGAAATGGGGCATGTTCTTCGTCGGCGAATATGTCAGCGTCGTGGTGGTGTCCGCGTTGACCGTGGTGCTGTTCTTCGGCGGCTGGTACGGCCCGTTCCTGGATGTGGCGCCTTGGTTGGCGTTCTTCTATTTTGCCGCCAAGACTGCGTTTTTCATCATGCTGTTCATTCTGGTGCGGGCCGCGTTGCCGCGTCCACGCTATGACCACGCGATGGCCGCTGGCTGGAAGGTGATGCTGCCGCTCACCCTGATCAATCTTCTTGTCACCGGTGCGGTGGTGCTGATGCGCACACCACCCGCTGCGCTCTGAGGTAACTGTAATGAAAGCCCTGTTTGGCATACTCATCGGCATCTGGAGCCAACTGCGCAGCATGTTCATGGTGTTCATGCACGCCTTTGCGAAGCGTGACACCGTGCAATATCCCGAACAACCGGTTTATCTGCCGCCGCGTTACCGTGGCCGCATCGTGCTGACCCGCGATCCCGACGGCGAAGAACGCTGCGTAGCGTGCAACCTGTGCGCCGCCGCCTGCCCTGCGCAATGTATCTCGCTGCAAAAAGCCGAGAGCGACGACGGCCGCTGGTACCCGGAATTCTTCCGCATCAATTTTTCGCGCTGCATTTTCTGCGGCATGTGCGAGGAAGCCTGCCCCACCACCGCGATCCAGCTGACCCCGGATTTCGAGATGGCGGAATTCAAACGGCAGGATCTGGTATATGAAAAAGAAGACCTGCTGATCTCTGGCCCTGGCAAGAATCCGGATTACAACTTCTACCGGGTGGCGGGCATGGCGATCGCCGGCAAGCCCAAGGGCGCGGCGCAAAACGAAGCCGAACCGATCGACGTCAAATCCCTGCTGCCGTAAGACGAGGAGCTACTGTGGAAATCGCGTTTTACTCTGCCGGCACCATCGCGGTGATTGCCACGCTGAACATGTTGTTCAGTCGCAATCCTGTGCACGGGCTGCTGTACCTGATCATCACGCTGCTGAGCGTGGCGGTGATTTTCTTCGCGGTAGGTGCGGCCTTTGCCGCGGTGCTGGAAATGATCGTGTATGCCGGCGCCATCATGGTGCTGTTCGTATTCGTGGTAATGATGCTGAACCTGAACAACACCGAGGCCCAGGAAAACGCCTGGCTGCAACCGCGCGCCTGGATCGTGCCCGCCATTCTGGCCAGTCTGTTGCTGGGATTGATGTCGTCGTACCTGTTCAACAGCCATCCGCACGCCTTGGGCACCGAAGTGACGGTGAAGGATGTGGGCATCGCACTGTACGGTCCCTATATCCTGGCGGTGGAATTGGCATCGTTGATCCTGCTGGCCGCGCTGGTAATCGCGTTCCACCTGGGCCGTCGTGACGAAGACGCAGAAGGAAAATCCCAATGAACGGCATTCCATTGGAACACGCACTGATTCTGTCCGGCATCCTGTTCATACTGGGTCTGACCGGCGTGATGATCCGCCGCAATATCCTGTTCGTACTGATGAGCCTGGAAGTGATGATGAACGCGGCAGCGCTGGCGTTCGTGCTGGCAGGCAGCCGCTGGGGTCAACCCGACGGCCAGATCATGTTTATTTTTATTCTGACCCTGGCGGCGGCGGAAGCCAGCGTGGGTCTGGCTTTCGTGTTCCAGCTTTACCGTCGATTCCAGACTGTGGACATCGACGCTGCCAGTGAGATGCGCGGATGAACCTGCTCTATTTGACTGTCCTGTTTCCCCTGCTGGGTTATGTGATCCTGTCCTGGTCCCGTGGGCGCCTGTCCGAAAATCTGGCGGCGCTGGTGGGCGTGGGCTCGCTGTTTCTGGCTGCATTCACGACTGCGTTCGTTGGTTACCAGTTTCTGACAACTCCGCCCGAAGGCGGCGTGTTTACCCAAACCCTGTGGACCTGGATCAACGTTGACGGCTTCGCACCACGCATTGCGTTCCACCTGGATGGCCTGTCGCTCACCATGCTGGGTGTGATCACCGGCGTCGGCGCGCTGATTCACATGTTCGCGTCCTGGTACATGCGCGGCGAGGAAGGCTACAGCCGTTTCTTCTCGTACATGAACCTGTTCGTGGCCAGCATGGTGGTGCTGGTGCTGGCGGACAACCTGCTGCTGATGTACCTGGGCTGGGAAGGCGTGGGTCTGTGCAGCTATCTGCTGATCGGTTTCTACTACAAGGAAAAAGCCAACGGTGCGGCGGCGCAGAAAGCATTTATCGTCACCCGCGTGGGCGATGTGTTCATGGCGCTGGGTCTGTTCCTGCTGTTCCGCGAAGCCGGCACACTGGATATTCCGGTGCTGCTGCAGAAAGCGCCGGAGCTGTTCGTTGCCGGTTCCGTCACGATTAATCTGATCGCCCTGCTGCTGCTCGGCGGCGCCGTTGGTAAATCCGCGCAACTGCCGCTGCAAACCTGGTTGGCGGATGCGATGGCCGGCCCCACGCCGGTGTCTGCGCTGATCCACGCTGCCACGATGGTGACCGCGGGTGTTTATCTGATCGCACGCACGCATCCGCTGTTCCTGCTGGCGCCGGATGTCCTGGAACTGGTGGGCATCATTGGCGCGATCACGCTGTTGATCGCCGGCTTCTCCGCGCTGGTGCAGACCGATATCAAACGCATCCTGGCTTACTCCACCATGAGCCAGATTGGCTACATGTTCCTGGCGCTGGGTGTGGGCGCTTGGCAACCGGCAATCTTCCACCTGATGACGCACGCATTCTTCAAAGCGTTGTTGTTCCTCTCGTCCGGCGCGGTAATTCTGGCCTGCCACCACGAGCAGAATATTTTCAAGATGGGCGGTTTGTATAAACAGATTCCGCTGATTTATGTCTGCTTCCTGGTAGGCGGCGCGGCGCTGGCGGCTCTGCCCTTCGTCACCGTCGGTTTCTACAGCAAAGACGAAATTCTGTGGGAAACCTATGCCAGCCATCATCAGTGGCTGCTGGTGTGCGGCTGGATCGGCGCCTTCATGACGTCGCTGTACACCCTGCGTCTGATTTTTGTGACCTTCCACGGCCCGGCTCAACTGGAAGCGCACGGTGGTCACGGTATTGCACATGGTCTGCCACTGATCGTGTTGCTGGTGCTGTCCACCGGAATTGGCGCGCTGATTCATCCGCCGCTGCAAGGTGTGCTGCCCAACAGCGTCGGCCATGAAGGCGGTGACATGCAGCATTGGATCGAAATTTATTCCGGCGCGATCGCGATTGCCGGTATGGTGCTGGCTGCCCTGCTCTTCACCGGCGAGCGCCGTCTGGCGAAACTGCTCGCGAACAATCCGGCCGGCCGCGCGCTGGGCACCTTGTGGTATCAGGCGTGGGGCTTCGACCGCCTGTACGATCTGATTTTCACCAAGCCGTTCCTGTGGCTGTCGCGTGTGCTGGCGTCCGATCTGCTGGATCGCGTCACGTATCTGATCGCTGCTTTGGCGCGCGCGCTGAATCTGGTGGCCGGTGCAGCACAGAATGGACAGGTGCGCGGTTATGCCGCGTCGATAACGGTCGGCGCGCTGCTAACGCTGCTGGTTTTGATAGCCCTTTAACCCGACAACGACACCGACATGCTCAATACGATCCTACCCTGGCTTATTCTCATTCCCCTGCTGGCAGGTGTGCTGTCCTGGCTGAGCGGGCGGATTCATGCACAGGCGCCGCGCTGGATTGCGCTGGCGGGAATGGTGACGGTGGCAGTCCTGCTGGGCACTCACTGGCCCTCCACACCGCAAAACAGTTGGTGGGGTGAATTCCAGGCGCCCTGGATTCCAGGTTGGGGCATCAGCTTCCACCTGGGATTGGATGGTCTGTCGGCGCTGATGGTATTGCTGGCGGCGCTGCTGGGCGTGATTGCAGTGCTGGCATCCTGGAAAGAAGTACAGAGCAGCGTTGGTCTCTTCCACTTGCATCTGTCGCTGTTGCTGGCGGCGGTGATCGGCATCTTCCTGGCGCTGGATCTATTCCTGTTCTTCATCTGCTGGGAAATCATGCTGCTGCCGATGTATTTCCTGATCACGCTCTGGGGCCATGACGCTGAAGGCGGCCGTGGTCGTTTTCATGCAGCGTCGAAATTCTTTATTTACGGTCAGGCCAGCGGCCTGCTGATGTTGCTGGCGATTATCGGGCTGGCATTCGCCAATTTCTCCACTACTCGCGCAGTGACGTTCGACTACACCGAGCTGCTGCAAACCCAGCTGGATCCGGTGTTGGGCTTCACGCTGATGTTGGGCTTCTTTATTGCGTTCGCAGTGAAACTGCCGGCGGTGCCTTTTCATGGCTGGCTGGCGGATGCGCACCAGCACGCACCCACCGGGGCGAGCGTGGATATCACCGGTCTGCTGCTGAAAACCTCTGCTTACGGCATCCTGCGCTTCTGTCTGCCCCTGTTCCCGGAAGCCTCGCAACGCTTTGCTGAAATCGCCATGCTGATTGGTTTGGCCACCGTGATTTATGGCGGCGTGCTCGCTTTTGGCCAGACGCATTTAAAACGCCTGGTCGCGTACACCTCAATTTCGCACATGGGCTTTATCCTGATCGGCATCTACGCCTTCAACGCCGTGTCGCTGCAGGGCGTAGTCGTGATGATGGTGGCGGGTGCGCTGTCCACTGCCGGCCTGTTCGTGTTGTGCGGTCAGTTGTATGAGCGCCTGGGCACGTTCGATACGCGGGAAATGGGCGGCCTGTGGACGCGCCTACCGACGCTGCCGCCGATTGCGCTGTTCTTTGCCGCGGCGACCTTGGGTCTGCCGGGTCTGGGCAATTTTGTCGGCGAATTCCTGGTGTTGATGGGCGCGTTCAAGGTAGCGCCAGAGATCACTGCAATTTCCACCGTGGGCATGGTGTTGGCCGCCGTGTTCGCTCTGGCGTTGGTGCACCGCACATTGTACGGCCCCGCCAAGTCCGATGAAAAAATCGCGGCGCCCGTGGCCCGCGAACAATTGGCTCTGTTCATCATGATGGCGGGCTTGCTGCTGATCGGTCTGTATCCGCAACCGCTGCTGGATGCCTCTGCCGGTGCCATCAACCATATTCAGCAAGCCGTTTCCACCACTACGGCCACCGCCGCCCATTTCGGGGGATAAGGGTTACTCATGACGACCACCATCACCCTTGCCACGCTGATCCCCATCATCCCCATTCTGGTGCTGAGTGGCGCCGCTGTGTTGCTGATGCTGCTCACCGCTTTCTTCCGCATTCATGTACTGGCACTGCTGCTGGGCCTCAGTGCCACGCTAATCGCCATGGCCTCGATGTCGCTGGTGGGTCAGAACCTGCCGGCTGAAGTGACCCCGTTGCTGGTCGTGGATGGCGCCACTCATTTCTACTGGAGCATGATTCTGCTCAGCACCCTGGTGTGCATCGGCATTTCGTATGGCTATGTGCGCAATGCACCCAGCTTCCGCGAAGAGTGGTACCTGCTGCTGTTGATTGCGGCCTGCGGTGGACTGGTGCTGGCAGCCAGCAGCCATATGGCGTCGCTGTTTATCGGTTTGGAACTGATGTCGGTGCCTCTCTATGGTCTGGCGGCATTCTCGCTGAAGAACAAGCGTTCCTTGGAAGCGGGCATCAAGTATCTGGTGTTGTCGGCCACCGCGTCGGCGTTCCTGCTGTTCGGCATTGCTATGCTGTATGCGGAATCCGGCACCCTGATGCTGACGCAATGGCTGGATCTGCCGGTGGGTTCGCCGCTGGTGATTCTGGGCAGCGCGATGATTCTTATCGGTCTGGGTTTCAAACTGTCCTGGGTGCCTTTTCACACCTGGACGCCAGACGTATACCAGGGCGCGCCCATGCCAGTGACGGCTTTCCTGGCCACTGCCAGCAAAGTTGCCGTGATTGCCGTGCTGGTGCGTCTGTTCGTGGCCCTTCCCGTCTGGCAGGACAATAACTTCGTCCTGCTGCTGGCCCTGATTGCCGGTGCCTCCATTCTGTTCGGCAACCTGCTGGCCATCAGCCAAACCTCGCTCAAGCGCCTGCTGGCCTATTCGTCCATCGCGCATTTCGGCTACCTGATGATCGCGCTGACCATTGTGGCGCATCACGGCTCACGTTCAGTGTGGGTGTACCTGGCCACCTACGTGATTGCATCGCTGGGCGCTTTTGCGGTGCTGACCTCGGTCACGGCGCTGAAGGACGACACCAACGGCGATCGTTTCGAAGCCCTGAAAGGCCTGTATCAGCGCAATCCTCTGCTGGCTGTGGCGCTGGCGGTGTGTCTGATCTCGATGGCGGGTGTGCCGCTGACCGCGGGGTTCATCGGTAAATTCGCCCTGTTCGCCAGCGGTGTGGCCACTGGCCAATGGATTCTGCTGTTGCTGGTGGTAGCCGGCAGCGCGATCGGTATCTACTACTACCTGCGCGCGGTGTCGATATTGTTCCAGCCTGCCACCGGAACCCTCAGCGAGCGCGTGAACGTGCCGACCTTCAATGGCATCCTGATCGCCGCCCTGACGTTTCTGACCCTGCTGATCGGCGTATGGCCCGACCTGCTGCTCTGAAGCGTCTGCTTCGGGGTCGCCTGTTCAGAACTGTTTACCTCTGAGTCATTCACATCAGAATCGGTCGGTCCTAACTACTCAACGCTTAATTTCCACCTTCGCGCCTAAGTACTGGCGCGGAGGCGTGGCCCCGGCCACACTTCCACCAACACCCTCTCGACCAGCCCGCCACGGCTTTATAGAATGGCGCAGTTCCTGCTTGTCTCTTATGATGATCAGCGATCCGCGCCGGTGGCGCGTTCAGCATCGCTCCAACCGGGAAACAACCGGGAAAAGAAAGCGTCCCCAAGGCCGCACCCATCCAACCTCGAAGGATTTCGTCACATGAAATATGCACGGCATGTATTCTGTCTGATGGCGGCGCTGGGCCTGGGAGCCTGCAGCGATGAGGGATCAAAATCCGGCTCTGGCGATGTTCTGACGGTGAAAGTGGGGCACGCGGCACCGATGACGGGCCCGCAGGCGCACTTGGGCAAAGACAACGAAAACGGTGTGCGACTGGCAATCGACGAATTGAATGCCAATCCGTTGGTGATTAACGGCAAGTCGGTAAAATTCGAATTGCTGTCGGAGGACGATCAGGCGGATCCCCGCGTCGCCACCACCGTCGCGCAGAAATTTGTGGATGAAAAAGTGCAGGCCATCATCGGCCACCTGAATTCCGGTACCACGATTCCCTCCTCCCGCATTTACGCTGACCACGGCATTCCCCAGATTTCCCCCTCCGCCACCAACGTGCGCTACACCCAGCAGGGTTTCAAAAATGCGTTTCGTGTAATGGCCAACGATGCACAACAGGGCAGCGTGCTGGGCAAATTCGCCACCGGTGAAATGCAGGCGAAGAACATTGCGATCATCGACGACCGCACCGCGTATGGTCAGGGCCTGGCAGACGAATTCGAAAAATCCGCCATCGCCGCCGGCGCCACCATCGTAGGCCGCGAGTTCACCACCGACAAATCCACCGACTTCACCGCCATTCTCACCAAGATCAAAGGTCTGAACGCCGATCTGCTGTTCTTCGGCGGCATGGAT
>DATLII010000105.1:0-10895 GCA_035539495.1 Dongiaceae bacterium | reverse complement strand
CTGGGCTGGCAGGAAAATACTGAACCCGCCCGATACGAGGAAATTCACAAAGCCATCCTCGCCGGCCTGCTCAGCCATGTGGCGATGAAAGACGAGCTGAAAGGCTATACCGCAGCCCGTAATCGCACGGTGCAGATTTTCCCCGGTTCCACCTGTATTCAACGCAAACCGAAGTGGATCGTGGCGGCGGAAATCGTCGAAACCCAAAAAGTCTACGCACGTACGGTGGCCCGCATCGAACCGCAGTGGGTGGAAGAGGTCGGCGCATCACAATTAAAGAAAACCTGGTTCGAACCGCACTGGGAAAAGAAGCCGGCCTGCGTGATGGCGCAGGAGCAGAGCAGTCTGTTCGGCCTGATCGTCAATCCGCGTCGCAACGTTAACTACAGCACAATTGATCCTGTTCGCTGCCGCGAGCTGTTCATCCAGCACGCGTTGGTGCAGGGGGAATATGAAACCCGCGCACCCTGGTTTCGTCACAATCGCGAGCTGATTGAATCGCTGGAATATCTGGAAAGCAAATCCCGCCGCCGCGATATTCTGGTGGACGATCTCACGTTATTCGGGCTGTTCGATGCCGTCATCCCCGCCGACGTGGTGAACGGCGCCAGCTTTGAGCACTGGCGCAAAAAAAACGAGCAGAAAAATCCGCAGATCCTCTTCCTGCAGCGGGATCAACTGATGCAGGCAGCCGCCGACACCGTATCGGAACAGCATTTTCCCGATCAGGTCGAGCTGGAAGGCGGCAAGATCCAGATCGATTACCAGTTCGAGCCAGGCAAAAATCAGGACGGCCTCAATATCGTGGTGCCACTGCCACTGATTAATCAGGTCAACGAGGAACAACTGGAGTGGTTGGTACCCGGCCTGGAAAAAGAAAAATGCGTGGCCTTGATCAAAAGCCTACCCAAACTGGTGCGCAAAAATTTTGTGCCAGCACCGGATTTTGCGGATGCGTTTCTTAAAACCAATCCGGACCGCAATCAGTCCCTGAAAATCCAACTCACGGAATTTCTGCGCAAGCAAAAACGAGTCGACCTGAAGCCGGAGCATTTCGACGAATCCACCTTGCCGCTTTACCTGCTCGCCAATCTGAAGGTGGTGGATGAGAAGGGCAAAGCGCTGGCGGAAGGTCGCGATGTCCGCCTGATCAAACAATCGCTGCAAGGGGAATTCCAGGCGTCGCTGAAAAGTCTGACCGCCGGCGAACTGAATCAGCAGCGCTTCGACCATTGGGCATTCGACACCATTCCCGAAGTGTACGAATCACGCCAGGGTAGTGCATTGATCAAAGCATTTCCTGCGTTGGTGGACGAAGGCGAGGGCGTGCGTCTGCAGTTGTTCGACACCGCCTATGCAGCCCAAGTACACATGCAGCAGGGGCTGTTGCGATTGTTCCTGCTGGCATTACCTCAACAGATCCGCTATCTGAAAAAAGAACATCCGCTGCCGGAAAAAGTCGCCATCCGTTACGCACCGTTCGGCGATCGCAAGGATCTGGTGGACGGGCTGGTGGAAAGCGCTTTTCGATTGGCCTTCATTGCCGGTCAGTCGCCGGTATGGAGCAAAGCGGATTTTGATGCCCGTCTGGCCCAGGGTCGCACCCGCTTGGTGGATTCCGCCCGTCGTATCGAGCAGATGATCACTGACATCCTGCAGCGGCACCACGACATTTTATCCCTCATCAATCACGAAAAATCGCCCGCCCGCGCCGATGCCATCAGCGACATCCGCGAGCAGTTACAACAATTGTTCCCGGCCCACTGGTTGCAGCAGGTTCCGTTCGCACAACTTCAGCAGTATCCCCGTTACCTGGACGCGATTCTGTTGCGGCTCAATCGTTTGCAGGGAAATGTTGAACGGGATCGTCAACAGATCGCGGAACTGCGTTACTTGTGGCAGCAATACCTGCAGCGCAAAACCAAGCACGAACGGGAAGGGGTGTTGGACGAAGCGCTGCAACAATGGCGCTGGGCGCTGGAGGAATATCGCATCTCCGTATTTGCCCAGGGTATGAAGACGGCATATCCTGTATCTATGCAACGTTTGCAAAAACTCTGGCACAACGTCGCTGCCTGAGAGGCAGGAGGGATGCTATGCCTGCGCAACTGCTGGAGCAGTCGCACATGGTTTCACTGCTGGGTGGTGACCAGCTGCATATCCGTCGTTTGGCCGCAAATCCGGATGGACCGCCGGTATTACTGCTGCACGGTCTGTTGGAAGACGGCACGTTGTTTTATCCCGCCGCCGGGCAAGGCCTGGCACATTTTCTCGCTCACCACGGCTTCGATGTCTATATACCGGACTTCCGCGGCAAGGGTCGCAGTTGGCCGCCGGTCGCGCGTTGGATGTCGTATCGCGTGCATCATGCGGTGACCCAGGATCTGCCTGCCATTCTGGAATCGATTCAGGCGTTGCGTGGTTGCCTGCCGCAGTTCTGGCTGGCTCACGCCTGGGGTGGAGTGCTGGCCAGTAGTTTCCTGGCTCGCTACCCGGGTTATCGGCCTGGCCTTAATGGCTTGGTCTATTTTGGTACCCATCGAGTGGCCAGCAGTCGCATTCTGTCCCGGCCGATCTGGCGCGACGGTCTGCAGGGTTGGCTGGCCGGATTGTGGATCCGGATGCTCGGTTACGTGCCCGGCCGCTGGCGCCGGCGCCGCAGCAACGAATACCGTGGCATTCAGCTGGACAGTTTCAATTGGCTGCAAGGCCAGCCCTGGATCGATCCCGCCGACCACTTTGACTATGGCAGGGCGTTGAGTCAGGGGCTAGATTATCCTCCCGGCCTCTACTTCGCCTCACGCAATGATCTGGGCTACTGCAATCCCCGCGCGGTCCGCGCCTTCATGAACGAGGTAGGTTCCCACAATGGCCGTCTGGTGATCCTGGGTCGGCAGGAGGGCAACCTCCATAATTATTCGCACGTTACCATGCTGACCCATGCGGATGCGTCGCGAGATCACTTCCCTTTCATGTTAAACTGGATGCTTGAAATCAGCCGCTTGCGCCGGGAAGCCGAAGCCGGGGATGATCCCCAGGCCAGCAACAGCAATCGCTCCCCCGCACGAGGCGGCTGATTTATTGATTCAGGTTCATGTGTTCAGGTTCATAAGTCAGGTTCGTCGTGGCTGTTGGGACATAGCCAGGCTGCTTTAAAACAAAATTCATAAGGCCGGAGGTCTTGAGTGACTCAATCGACAGATGCCCGCCGCGTCGTCATCAGCGGTACCGGGTTGTACACCCCCCAGCAAACCATCAGCAATGCCGAACTGGTCCGTTCGTTCAATTCCTACGTCGACAACTACAACGCTGAAAACCGCGCGGCCATCGAGGCCGGTACCCTGGAGCCCCTGGCGCATTCCAGCGAAGAATTCATCGTCAAGGCATCGGGCATTGAAAGCCGCTATGTCATCGACAAAACCGGCGTGCTCGATCCGGCCCGTCTGGCCCCGCGCATTCCTGAGCGGCCGGATGATCAGCCTTCCGTACAGTGTGAAATTGCCGTAGCGGCCGCCCGTGAGGCCCTGGCCCAGGCGCGCAAGAGCGTGGACGAAGTGGACGCGGTGATCGTGGCCTGCTCCAACATGCAACGGGCTTACCCTGCGATGGCGATTGAAGTGCAGGATGCACTCGGCATCAAAGGCTTCGGTTTCGACATGAACGTAGCCTGTTCCTCTGCCACCTTCGGCCTGCAAACCGCGCGTGACGCATTGCTGTCCGGCTCCGCCCGCTGTGTGCTGGTAGTGAATCCGGAAATCTGCTCCGGCCACCTGGCCTGGCAAGACCGCGATTGCCATTTCATCTTCGGCGACGTCTGCACCGCCATCGTGGTGGAACTGGCGGAAACCAACAAGAATCCGGACGCCTGGGAAATTCTCGGCACCCGTTTGCAAACCCAATTCTCCAACAACATCCGCAACAACTTCGGTTTCCTCAACCGTGGTGATGAAAGCGGCATTGGCGCCCGCGACAAACTGTTCACCCAGAACGGCCGCAAGGTATTCAAGGAAGTGGTGCCGATGGTGGCGGAATTGATTGCCAGCCATCTGTCGGACGAATCGATCGATGTGGCTGCGCTGCGCCGCATGTGGCTGCACCAGGCCAACCTGGGCATGAACCAGTTGATCTCGAAGAAGGTGTTGGGGCGTGATGCCGAGCCTGCTGAGGCGCCGGTCATTCTGAATGAATACGCGAATACCAGTTCCGCCGGTTCGATCATCGCGTTCCACAAACATCGTCAGGACCTGAAGCCCGGCGAAGTCGGTGTGATCTGTTCCTTCGGCGCCGGTTATTCCGCAGGCAGCGTCATCGTCAAACGTCTCTGATCCCGAGCGCCTCTGATGCAGAGTGGGAGGGGGCACATCACCAGCCTTCTCCCACAATCCTGTACCTTTCCCTTCCGATTGATCTTCCCCGCCTTAGTTTGCTACTTTCGACGAGCCGTCTCGATACGCAATCACGTTGTCGTCGGCAATGTGAAAAAATACCGAAGGAAAATAACAACGGGCTGTAACAAGCGCCCAAGTCGTTCGTCTCACCTGCAGTTACGACAGCACACTGCGTTGTCGTCTTCCGTCTACGGGCAATGCTGTCCGTATTTTTAATCAACAGGTACGTTCAAGGAGAAACACCCATGGCAAAGTTCAATTCACTCAAACCCGTTGCTGCTGGTCTGGGCTTGGTAATGGCTGCATCGGCGATGAGCCTGTCCACCAGCGTGCACGCCGCGCAAAACCCGTTTGCCACGGCTGACCTGTCCGGCGGTTACATGCTGGCGGAAGGCGAAGGCGCTGATAAAGCCAAGGAAGAAGGCAAATGTGGTGGTGACAAAGGCGCTCACGAAGGTAAGTGCGGCGGTGAGAAAGCCGCAAAAGAAGGCAAGTGTGGCGAAGGCAAGTGCGGTAGCGAAGAAGCACGCGCCAAAGCCAAAGCCGAGGGCAAATGCGGTGAAGGTAAGTGCGGCGAAGGCAAGTGCGGTGCTGACAAAGAAAAAAGCGGTAACTGAGCACAGACCTTTCGCAATGTTGAGAGTCGCATCATGAACCAGCAAAAGACCTCCGTCATTCAAGGCGCGGGTCTTGGTTTGCGGCGGGCCTTCATCGGCCCGCTTAGCGAGCGCAAGTCCTCCGACACCGGCCGCGAACTTCTGGCGGGAATCGATTTCATGGAAGTTGCCCCGGAAAACTGGATCAATGTGGGCGGGCGGTTCGGCAAACAATTTCGCGCGTTGACGGAAGTCTGTCCGTTTGTGCTGCATGGCCTGTCATTGTCTCTGGGTAGTCCGGCGCCGTTGGATCTGGCGTTGCTGCGTGATATCAAACAGTTGATGGATGATCACGGCATCGATATTTATACCGAGCATCTCAGTTACTGCAGTGACGATGGTCACTTGTACGATCTGATGCCGATTCCCTTTACTGAAGAAGCGGTGCATTACGTTGCCGCGCGCATTCGCCAGGCGCAAGATGTTTTGGAGCGCCGCATTGGCATCGAGAACGTGTCCTATTATGCCGCTCCCGGACAACAAATGGCGGAGATCGATTTTCTGAATGCCGTGCTAGCGGAAGCGGATTGCGATCTGCTGTTAGACGTAAACAACATCTACGTCAATAGCGTCAATCATGGTTACAGCGCGCAGGAATTTTTACGCAGAATCCCCGCTCAACGCATTGCCTATCTGCATGTAGCAGGGCATTTCAATGAAGCGGAAGACCTGCTGGTGGATACACATGGCGCCGCAGTGGTAGATCCTGTGTGGAATCTGCTGGATCAGGCATACGCACTGTTTGGTGTGCGGCCCACGCTGCTGGAGCGGGATTTCAATATACCGCCGCTGGTGGAGTTGCTGGATGAGGTAGAACAGATTCGGCGAGTACAGTCTCGCCCAATATCGGTGGAGAAAAGCGCATGAACGAATCAACCTCCACCCAACGTCTGCAATATGCCTTTGCCGCGCATTTGCGCGATCCGCAGGCCAATCCCGCTCCGGTGGGTATTGAAGAACGGCGCTTGGCCATCTATCGCGATCTGTTTTTCAACAATATTCAGAATTTTTTGGTGGGCGGTTTTCCGGTATTGCACCGTTTGCTGGGTGATGACGCCTGGCGAATCCTGACCCGTGATTTTTTCTCCCATCATCAAAGCAAAACGCCGTATTTTCTACAGATCGGACAGGAATTCCTGCACTACCTGCAGCACGAACGAACGCCACAGCCGGGCGATCCCGCGTTCATGCTGGAGCTTGCGCACTACGAATGGCTGGAATTGGCGGCCGATGTAGATCCTGATCATATTCTCGAGCAGGGTTTCGATCCCCAAGGCGATCTGCTGGAAGGCCGGCCACTGTTGTCACCGCTGGCATACGTCGCGGGCTATACATTTCCCGTGCATCGCATTGGCCCCGATTTCCAACCGCAGCAACCGGGTGAACAACCCACTTGGCTAATCATTTACCGTGATCGTGATGATCATGTGCGCTTCATGGAAATCAACGCCGTCACGGCGCGTCTGCTGATGTTGTTGCAGGAAGACGCCACGCTCAATGGTCGTCGCGCTATCGATCAAGTGCAGGCGGAATTGCAACATCCACAACCTGAGCTGGTATTGCAAGGTGGTCTGCAGGCGCTGGAGCATCTGCGCCGCAGTGGCATCGTACTGGGTATAGAACTCGATACCGCCTGACTCACGTTTAAACCCAACGCTTAACCCACATTCCGATTTTCGATTCTATTGGAGGTCATCTCGCATGAACCTGGTGTTAACTATTGCCCGTCGTTTGCATCATCTACTGAACACTTGCCGCAAAGCGGATTTCCTCGCGCCCTTGGCATTCCGTCTTTATCTGGCGCCGATTTTCATTTCGGTCGGCTTGCACAAGGCCACGCATTTCGACGACATCGTGCAGTGGTTTCAATACGGGCTGGAATTGCCGCTACCCCATCTAATGGCTTTTTTGGCAACTGCTGCGGAGCTGGGTGGTGGCTTTGCGCTGGTGTTTGGCATCGCAACCCGCTGGGTGGCTATTCCCCTGATGGCAACCATGGTTGTGGCAGCCAGTACCGCGCACTGGGACAAAGGCTGGTTCGCTGTCGCGCCGTCCGATCCGGAAACCAGCATTGCCAGTGTGTTGGCACCCATTGGCTTTCCCGGCGCGGAAGCCAGCCTGGCCAACAGTGAAGAGGTGGCGCTACGGCTGGAGCGTGCGCGGGATCTGTTGCGTGAACACGGCCATTACGACTGGCTGACCGAGACTGGCAATTTTGTGGTACTCAACAACGGGATCGAGTTCGCTTTCACCTATTTCATCCTCTTGCTGAGCCTGTTCTTCACCGGTGGTGGCCGCTACGTCAGCCTGGATTTCTGGTTCGCCCGTCGCCTGGGGCTGACGAACTGAGCCGTGTCAGCAGGCTGGGCCTCAAAGCACGCTGGGTTTTGTATTGTTCGGTCTAAAACGATAGAATTCCGGGCGTTCTAAACTAAGGGGCGAAAGAACGTCATGAAACAGCTGTTGTCCGGGATACTGTTGGCCATGGTAGGGTGGAGCGCGCAACCGGCCGTCGCCAGCGAAGAGGCGGATCCCTGGGAAGGCTTCAACCGGGCCATTTTTGCGTTCAACGACACTCTGGACCGTTTCCTGTTGAAACCCGTCGCCATCGGCTACGATGCGGCCATGCCCGACCCCTTACAGTCGGGCGTCAGCAACTTCTTCAATAACCTGGGTGAAGTCAAAAACATCTTCAACGACCTGCTGCAGGCCAAATTCCGTCAGGCCGGTCTGGACAGCACGCGTATGCTGGTGAATACCACCGTTGGCTTTGCCGGGTTCATCGATATAGGCTCCCGTATCGGTCTGGAGCCGCACGACGAGGATTTCGGCCAGACCCTGGGCTATTGGGGTGTCGGTTCCGGGCCTTATCTGGTGTTGCCGTTACTGGGCCCCAGCACCATCCGTGATGCCGCTGGCTTGCCCCCAGACATCATGATTCATCCCAGCAATCTGGTGGAACACGACCTTACCCGTTATTCCATTGATGCGGTGGGAATCGTCGATATCCGCGCCAGCCTGTTGGAGGCGGAAAAACTGGTCGCCGGGGACCGTTACACTTTCTTCCGCGAAGCCTATTTGCAGCGCCGCGATTTCCTGTTGAAAGACGGTGTCGTGGAAGACAACTTCGATGAAGATGACGCCCTGTTTGATGATGACGAATCCTTCGAAGATACCGATTCTGCAGAGCCTTCCGAATAAAATCAGGGCTTTAGCCTGACGGATTGCGACATTTCCAGGCCTTCGTCCGCTGGGGTATACTCGCGGGTACTAATAATAAGAAGGAATGGCTATGAAGCGTTTTTCCTGCACGGTCGCCACGACCGCGTTTGCCCTTGTCGCCTCAATCGGCTTTGCCACTGTCAGTTTCGCCACTACGCCGGTTTCTACCACGCCTGATGTGCTCAATCGGGGTTGGAAGCCCAATATCGAAATCGCCGGCTCAGGCGATACCTCAACCGCCGTCACCAATATGCGTGCCATGGCGGATTTGCAGCGGGTCGTGTTGCAGAACACCGAATTCCACCAGCAAACCCAGCAATTCGTCGATGAATTGTGGGCATCGCTGGAATCCTTCAACCTGAATCGCTTCTACGAACTGTTGCCGGAAACCGACGGCGACTGGCGTCAGTTGCGGGTTTATGGCGCGCGCGACGGCAAGCTTTACCGCGTGGGTCCTGACGCTGGCAAGATTGGTGTCGATGCCGCCGGTACCGCCCGCGCGATGGGCGACATGGCGCTGCAAGTGCGGGCCAAACGGCTGGCGTCTTCCGGCGGTGAAACGCATTATCTGCTGCAAAATTCCATGGAGCTGGGCGTAGGGCAGGTGGCCTGGCCGTCGGTAAAACAGGCGACCGAGGAAACCCTGCGTATCGTGGTCGACGGCACGCCGGAATTCAGTAGCAAGAACGAGCGCGCGACGGCTCAGGTTTATCGCGACAAAGTCATCCATATGAACTCGGCGCTGGGAACCGAAGACGTTGATGTCATCGCGCCGTTGTGGGCCTCGTTTCCCGCCATGTGGGATTTGCTTGCGCAACTGGGTCGGATCGAGGACGTGGTCTATCACGATCTGAGTCAGGGCTATCGCAAAATGAACGGCACCTTTGTGCTCGATCCCGAATTGATGAAGCGCAACTATCCTGCGCTGGCGAAACATGTGGTGAACGTGGATCGCCTGTTGAGTGGAAGCTTCCGTCTTTCTGATTCCCGCGGCGAATTGCTGACGGCGGAAATCGATAGCCAGACCTTGCGCGGCCAGTTCCAGGCGTTCGTCGCTGACGGCCGTATCGTGCCGGTGCTGGGTGGTCGCGTGGTGTTGGATGCACCACCAATTCCAGAGGGCCAGCCTTGGGAATTTACCGCGCACATGGATGGCACCATGTCGCTTCTCGGCGTCATCACCAATATTCAAAATTTCAAAGCGCGCATCCAATACCTGTCACAGCCCGATGGTGCCAAACTGGTCGCTCAGGTGACCGAGGTGCCGGACGTCAGTGTGAAAGGCAATGCGCTCGGCGTGATGCCGACGTCGATGATCGACGTGGTGCTGCCAAAAAACATGGATCAGATCATCAAGGATTTCATCGCGGTCGCCTGCAAGGGCAATGATGGCAAAGGCATCGTGGTGGGTGGACAATTTCAGCAAGCAGCCAATGGCAACAGTGCGCGTTTGGTCGTGAAATCTGCATTCGAAGGATTGGATAATTTCTTCGTGCGCGTGGGCATGGGGATCGTCAGCGACCGCGTGATTCCTGATCCGCAAGTGTCGGTGGAATTGCGCAAGCTGATCTTTGATACTCAGGAAGCGTTCGCACAGGATTTGGACGGATTCGTACAGACAGCCACGCAAACGGCATCATTGTGAATATGCCGCAACTGGCATGTAGATAATAAAAAAGGCCTGTTTGACAGGCCTTTTTCTTAGTTGCAGATTTTGCGGATTACAACACCGAGTCGGAAGATGTGCAGATCGGGTTGTGGAATCACCCGCACCACTTCAACGATAGCGTCCAGCGGTGCGAAGTCGGGTCCTTCGGAAGGAATGGTCACCCGGATGCGGTCGCCCATTTCCAGTTTCTTCGATGTTTCAAGCAGCATGCCGGCACCGCTCAGGTTGCGGCAGCGACCTTCATAGCGTTCTTTGCCGTCAGTCTTGGTGAAGGTCACCATGGTGTCGACCTTCATGCGAATAAAATTGCGTTTTTCGTCGTACGAGCGCTCTGACAAAATCATGCGACCTCTCTGCTTGGCACTGCCTTATTATTGTCGTGGGTTCTGATGTGAAACCCACGGGCGGCGGGTTTCGATTGAGTATATCAAAGGTCTGCCGGATGGCCATGTTTTCGGGGGCGGAATTTGGGCCGCACCGCAACGGCGCGGAGGCCTGCCCTGGCCTGGTTGCAAAAGCAGCGGCCAAGGAGTACTTTGGGGCACTATGGCATTTGACTAGCCAAATCAGGTTTTCATTCAAACCCTTCATTCACCCCGTAAAAGGACACCGTTCGGCCCATGAAGCCGATGCAGCATAACAAGCAGGATGGCATCGTCCTCATTATCGATCAGGAACCTGATCTGCGCACCGCGATGGCGTCCTGGCTCAGCCGGGAAGGCTATCAGATCCATCTCGAATCCAATGGTGTGCAAGGCCTCGAATACTGGCGCACGCATCGGCCTGCCGTAGTGATTTGCGATGTGCGTTTGCCTGGCGTCGATGGCTTGGGTATTTTGCGCGAAATCGCGGATGCTGAATCTGAAACTCAGGTGATCATGATGTCACGGGTGGAGGATATGGAAAGTGTGTTGGCGGCATTGCGTTTGGGCGCAACGGATTTCTTGACGAAGCCGGTAC
>DATLII010000104.1:0-3496 GCA_035539495.1 Dongiaceae bacterium | reverse complement strand
CTCCTTCTGCTACAGCTTGAGCCATCGTTTCGATGTGTCCGTACGAGGAGTAATAAAGTACGAGAACCTTGGCCATTTGCTTTCTCCCTTTTATTGCTAGCCGTTGTTTTCCTGAGACGCAGATTTACCATGTGCCGATTCGCTTGCCAACCAATCTGCAGCCGCACCTCAAATGATAATGGTTATCAACAAAGGCAGGTGGTAAGCTTGGTCTGCACACGTATGCTGCGCGGATTCAATCTGTTCGTAGAGGGCCTTTAATGAACACTGATGTAACCGATTTTGCGACGCTGGAAGCCTGTGTCGGTAAAGTGCCTGGGCCTCGGGATTTGAAAGTCATCGACCATCTGGATGCCTGGGCATTGCGGTGGATTGCGGTGTCACCCTTCTTTTTCATCACGCTGGCAGAAAAAAATGGTGGTGGAATTCATATTACTGCGGGTGGTGGTGAGCACGGTTGTGTCCAAGCCAGCGATGCACGGCATCTGCGTGTGCCACTGAATGTGCTGGATGATTCCGGCAACCTGCGGGTTGGCCAGTCGTTTGGTTCTCTGTTTTTGGTGCCCGGGCTGGGTGAAACGCTACGGGTCAATGGGCGCGTGCAAACAGTGACGCCGGAGTGGGTAGATCTTGAGGTAGCAGAATGCTATCTGCATTGCGCGAAAGCATTAATGCGTTCGGATTTCTGGCAGGCGTCCCCGAGTGCTGTTATTCCAGCGAATACGGAGGCTTTCCTGGCCGCTACCCGTTTCATTGCGCTCGCCAGCGTTGACCAGCAAGGCGACGCCGATGTCAGCCCCAAAGGGGATCCTGCTGGTACAACATTACGCTTGCACGATGAAAGCGTCTGGTACGCCGATCGCCCTGGCAATCGTCGGGTCGACAGTTTTCGCAATATTCTCAGCCAGCCGCGCATTGCATTAATGGCGCTGATTCCAGGCAGCAATCAGATTTTATTGGTAGAAGGCGCAGCCCGGATTACCACCGACGCAACCATGCGGGAAGCGTTTAAAGTGCAGGATAAAGCGCCCAACCTGACGACCTGCGTATCGCCAGCAGCACTGCAGGTACGGGAAAGCGCAGCGCTGGCTCGTGCCCGTTTGTGGCCTTCCCGCCCAGCGCCGCAGGATCTGGACCCCACCGAAATTTTCAAAACCCACGTCAAACTGAATAAAAGCGCTGGACTGCAGGCTGGTCTGGCGCGCGCCGCCATTTCAATTCCCGGTTTGATGAAAAAGGGATTGCAACACGACTACAAGAAAAACATGTACTGACGTGTGTTGATATAGGTTCATGCCTGCGCGACCAGATGTCCTCTTTCCACGCCCGAAAACGCGCTGCCGCACAGCCATTTGCCCATGCTTTTTCGTAATTGCGAATCCCCTTCTACGCGAATTTTTTGTGCCCGCTCCAGCGCTGTCAACGTGGTTTCTCCCATCCAGAATGCGGTGAATTCTTTCAGCGCACATTGGATATGCAGATCCACGTCAAAGCCTGGATTTTTCATACAGACTTCCACTTCACGATTGGCGACCACTAACCAATAAAAGCGATCTTTCGCTGGCACACCCAGAAATTCAAATTGAATCACCCGCTGCGAGGCGGGGAATGGTTCAGTGTTGATGGTGCGGTGCATGTCCCACATCAACAGCGATGCATCCAGATCCGGCTTGCTGTAATCGCTACGCACCCAGCGCTGCCCCCACACACCGAGCTGCATGATCAGATCCTTCAATTCCAGCCCAGCCTGCGTCAACCGGTACTGCACGCCGCCGGCTGTTTCCATGCGCTCGACAACCTCGTGTGCCATCAGGGTTTTCAGTCGTTTTGACAATAACGTGGGCGAAATCAGCGGCATACCTCGTCGCAGACTGTTAAAGGTCTGATCGGAAATCGCCAATTCCCGCAGAATAATAATTGACCACTTCTCGCCCAACACCTCCGCGGCCTTGGCCACAGGGCAATATTGACCGTAACCCGACATATTTCCTCCTTGGAACATTGCATCTGGTAAGTACTGTTTATGTACTAGTTTAATACTGCAACCACCTGCATAGTCCACTCCACGAAACAACCAATTCTTCACAATCGTCATTACAGGACAAAGGAGGTTAGTCATGGAACCCGCACGGAAATTACCAACAGAAACTTGTCACCCGGATTTGATTCAACGTCTGCATGATTTGCTGCCGGCTTTTACTGACAGAGCAGCGGCTTATGATCGTGACGGTCGTTTCGTAGAGGAAAACTATGATCAGCTGAAAACAGCGCGTCTATTTTCAGCCGGCATTCCCGGTGAAGTCGGTGGTGGCGGGCTGGATTATCGGTCCATGGCGGACATGATCAAAACCATCGCAAAAGCCTGTGGTTCCACTGCACTCGCGTTCGCCATGCATACGCATCCGGTGTTGCTGAATGTCTACAAATTCAAGAACGCGCACGATGCGAAAGCCAAAGCGACACTAACCAAAATCGCATCCAACGAATTGATTATCGCGGGAACCGGCGCCAACGACTGGTTGCAATCCAACGGCCACGCCGTTGCTGTTGAAGGTGGCTATCGCGTCAGTGCGCACAAACGTTTTGTCAGTGGCAGCCCAGGCGCACAAGTACTGGTGACCAGTGCCGTTGAGAAAACCGAACAGGGTGAACAAGTGCTGCATTTCTCGATTCCATTTTCCACATCTGGAATCAGTATTTTGAACAATTGGGATACGCTGGGCATGCGTGGCACCGGTTCCCACGATGTGATGCTGCAAGATGTGTTCGTACCGGAAGACGCGATTGTTGCACGTCGCCCCGCCGGCCAATGGCATGGTATGTGGGATCTGATCATTCCGGTGGCCATGCCATTGATCATGAGCTGCTATTTGGGCCTGGCGGAACAAGCGGTGGAACTGGCAACAGTCGCTTGCCAGGGTAAACCGGATTCGGCTCGCGATCTGGGGGCCTTGAAAAATCACCTGCGTACGGCGCAGCTGGCACGTAATGCGATGGTGGCGCAATGTGAGGATTTACGCTTCAAGCCGGGCATTCACAATACGGACGAGGTGTTGTCGTACAAGACTATCGCTACCAATGCCATTCAAACCACGGTTGCTCGCGCGGCTGATCTGGTGGGTGGCGCCGGCTTTTTCCGGGATCATGCACTGGAGAGAATTCAGCGCGATGTCAGAGCGGTACACTTCCACCCTCTGCCAGAAACCAAACAGGTGCAAATGAGTGGACGGCTGGCGCTGTCATTGAATCCGGTTTGAAGCGGATACGGACAAGGCATCAAGCAGCAGCGCGTGTCGGTGTATTACTCCGGTCATGAAACTTCGCCAGGCGAGACCGATGCTGCCGGTCAGCGATTTTCGAGCGGTTATGGGGAGTCGTTAGCTGTTCGTGTTTGCGTTCTGAGGCGGCACCGGATATGGATATCCGGCGCCATTTTTGCGCTATTTTTAAGGAATTTTACTTACGTGCGGAGGCCAGTTGCTGCACGGTCTGTAAC
>DATLII010000103.1:0-3955 GCA_035539495.1 Dongiaceae bacterium | reverse complement strand
GTACCGGTCAGATCACCGCCCGCCAGAATCTGGCTATTGTCGTTGGTCACGGTGCCTGTATTCAGCCGCAGGTTACCGCCCGCTAGGATCTGACCTGGATCACTGGTGACGACCTGCGTTTCCGTGACAGTGCGTTGATATTGAAATTCATACCAGGCCGAATACACGCCATCCGGGGTGCGCAAATCTCTCGATTGATCATGTCGAACAAAACTGATCTCGGCGGGTGAATAACGATTGGGCGAACCCTCACCGCCGTATTCGTGAATGAATTCAGACGATACTTGAACGTCATCCGTGGTCAGATGGGCATTGATGTTGTTGACAGTGCGGATACCCAAATCCAGATTGCCATCGGCCTGCACCGTAGCGCTGATATTGTTCAGCGTATCGGCCTGACCTATTGCGCGGTTGTTTGCATCCAGACTGCCGCCGATGGCCATATCGCCGCTGCTGTAGATCAGGCCATGTTCCTGGTTGTTGATGGTCTGTGCACCGATGTCCAATCGTTCGCGAGCGGCCATTACGGGGGCGGTGTCGCCTTGCGCCACGTTATTGAAGGTGGTGGCACCGATTGCCACCGTGTCACCGTAAATTCGCCCAGTGCCGGTATTGTTCAGCGTGTCGCTGCGTAGCTGGGTGGTATTGCTATTGATCAGGCCACGGTTATTCAGCGTGCCGCCTGCATCCACCTTCAGATACTGCGCTTCAATTGCTCCCTGGTTTTCGAAATCACCTGACGCTTGCAGGTTTAACTGCTGGCCATTCAATTCGCCGGAAGCGCCGTTACTGATGGCATTGGCGCTGGCTTGCACTTGCGCGGCGCTGACCACACCGATGTTTTCCAGACGACCGTCCGCCGTGATGACCACTTCTCCGGCCGCAGCACCGATCTGCCCTGCGTTGCGCACACCGACGCCCGCATCGGTGCCCACCAGATGAATGCTGTTGGCGTACATCCCACCCAATTGCGACACATCGATGGCTACGACAGGAACGTCTTCACTGCTTGGGTTCGCCGCGATGCCGCTGGCATCCGCATTCACCTGTCCCGCACCGGCCACCACATTCAGCCGTTGCGCCCACACTCCGGCGTTTACCTGCACCGCCTGGCCAATCAAATCGGTGTAACCGGCGCTGCCCGCATTCAGCCCAGCTCCATTTATCTGAATCTGGCCACCGTCCACTCGATACCCTTCCAGCGCGCCGTTGTTCAGGATGGGTGTACCGGTGCTGAGGGTGGCGCGATTGGCATTGATAAAACCGCAACCGTCGCAACTGATGCCCGCCGGATTGGCGATCACCACCTGCGCTGAACTGCCCGCCACTTCCACATAGCCGTTAAGGCGCGACGGATCGTTGGCATTCACCTCGTTCAGAATGACGCGGGCGCTACCCGTCGCCAGCTGTGGATTGCCCTGTACCCAACCACCCAATTGGGTCTGAGTGTCGGTGCGGCTGTTGTTGAGGATGGCGCCGTTGCTGTTCACATCGAACTGGCTATAGGTATTGCGCGAGACACCGGCAGCACTGGGGGTCTGGATGTTGACCAGTGGGACACCGTTACCGGCGTTCAGCACGGTGGGCTGTTGATTCGCCGGTGCACTGCCGTCCGCGACGATATCGGCGCGGGCTGCCACCGGCAGCAACACCAGATTCAGGCCAAGAAGAAAAGATTCGCACCGAAAACCACGGCGACTGCGCGGTTTGCGTCGTTTCATACTGCGTTCCATGGAACCCACTTCCTTGAATCCAGACCTAATGAACAAATAAAAAAGGGATCACCCATCAAAAAGACAGGCTGACCGCAAATCCTGCCGTGTTATCGGCCGTAATAAATCCGTCGGGTTGCTGCAATGGCCGACCACCGAACAGGTCGTAATTCAATGCCCGGTAACCACCGCGCAATCCCAACACCAGTCCGCTCAACGTGGTGCCCAGCAAGCGGTCGGCACTGGGCCCGCTCACTTCGCCGTAATCCAGCCCCAGATAAAGCTCCTGACCATAGGCGCCGGGCTGCCAGCCCAGATCGTTCCTCACCAACCAGCCCCGATCCGCCGCCAGCAGGCTTTCACCGTCAAATCCCCGCACGGTATAGCGGCTGCCGATGCCGAATCGGTCCTGCGGTACCAATGGCGTGCCGTTCCATTGCGCTCGCCAGCGCAGGTTGTAGCGCAGAGGTTGGTCCGCCAACACAAACGGCAAATTGAAACCTGCATCCAGTGTGAGAATCTCTGGTCGCGACGTGCCTTCGCCGAATAATTCCTCTGGCGCCGGCAATGCATCGTCAGCGCCAGTACCCCGCCGATAACCCAAGTCGATATCCAATGCTGCCTGCCGAATAAATTCCCGGTATGTTGCCGCCATACCCCAGCCCGCCATGCGGCGCCGCTGCACTTCAATTTCGGTGCCGTCGATGAAATTGCGTGAGGCTCGGGTCCATCCCAGTAGACCGAGAGAAAACTTGCGTACTGCATCGCGATACAGCATCCGACTCAGGCGCACTTCGCCATTTTCGCTATCACCGCTGTATTCATAGGTCTGTTGCGCGCCCGCCACCGACTGGTGGTAACTGTTTTCGCTGAGTGCAAAGGTCAGCAGCCAGTAATCGATGGGAAAGGAGTAATGCAGCGCCTGTCCTTCGCTGCCACGGTCGCCTTCGTCGCCGCCACCCAGATCGCGGTTCAGGCTCACGTAAAACAGATCGTTCAGCGACAGCCAGTTGTCCAACGATACCGTGACATTGCCTTGATATTTGCCGGTGGTTTCCGATCCGGCGTCGTCCAGTCCGAAAGTGAAACGCATAGGAAATGCCTGGCGCCAATCGACCACCAGATCGCTTTCCCCTGGCTCTGCATTATTGGCGGCAGCAGGTTCGATCTGGATACCGGCAGTAGCTGTAGGCACGCGTTTGAAGTTCTCCAAGCCCTGCTCCAAATCCCGCAAGTTCAGCAGCTCGCCCGGCTCCGACGGCAGCGCCGGCCCGATGCTGGCACCCGATTCAGCCTGAGACCCCAGACGTATCTCGCGCACCCGACCAGGAATCAGCGTCAATATCAGCCTGCCGCTGTTTAGATCCTGAGGCTGCGCCAGAACCCGGGTGGTGACGTAGCCGTGGGCGATGATGGCGTTCTGCACCCGGCCCATGATGCGGTTGATGGAACCCGCGCCCAGGCAACGGGGCAATTCCAGATCCCGTTTGCCGTCGGCATCCTGACGGGCAGCCTGTAGGGCCCATTGAAAGCGATCAGACTCTTCGCCCACCAATGTCAGCTGCTGAATATTGAAACAGGGGGTTTCCGCTTCAGGTAAAGCATCCGGTGCCGCAGCGGGGCCAATGGGCATACGCACGTCCGGGTCGGGATCGTGGGTCTGACGCAACTGTCGCTCCCGCTCCTGCTGACGCAGGAATTCTGCATTGGCCTGATCCACAGCCGCTGCCTGCGCCTGCCCGGCCCAGCAGAGGACCACCAGCATTCCCGCCAGAATCCGCCAGTTCCAGGCGCGCTGAAGCCCCGGACACTGCTGGCTGGCGACATTCACGATCCCAAAAATGAAACGATTGAAAACAAACTCACTTCGTGTGAGTACTGCTAACTGCATATGTCCCTACCCGAACTAGCCGATACCGTTGCCTGTAACGTTGTTTACAGACACGGGGGGCGCAATCAAACAGCACCCCTGCCAGCCGGTCAAGGCCAAATCCCGTTGAAAAATTACTGTGCGGGAATGTTCATGGAATAATGCAGGGCGTTTTCCTAGAATACGCGCCTTCAACGTCGCGGGGTCATCATGAGCAAGCAGGTATTCTTTATCGGACAGCGCTGGGCCAATACGGCGGAAACAGACCTCGGGGTCGGCATCGTCACCCAAGTGAACGACCGCACCATTTCCCTGTTCTTCCCCGCCGCCGAGGAATTGCGCAACTACGCCAAGGCCAACGCCCCCCTCACCC
>DATLII010000102.1:0-4364 GCA_035539495.1 Dongiaceae bacterium | reverse complement strand
TCGGCATCCACCAGGATTTTCATGGATTGGGCTCCGGTCGACGGTTAGCAGGAAAGGCAGGGAGCATGGCGGAACGCATGGATGCTGGCAAGCAGGCAGCATGGTCTGGGACACCATTTTAGGACAAGCGTTTTAGGACGGAGGTTTGGATACAAAACAGCCTGTTTGTCCCGGAATATGGTCTATTCTGAAAAAACAACACCTATCAGTCGCAAGCTGCAGTACTTGTTTGAAGAAGAACTTTTCCAACGCGTTTCCTGATGGCGAGGACCGGTTTCATGCTGCGTTCCCTATTGATTTTGTGTCTGGCCTGGATGCTGACGGGTACGGCCTTGGCCGCAGCCCCGCTCATTCCTTTTGAGCTGACCGATGCCAGCCGAGCGCCTTTGGATGGTGCCGTCCGTTTCCTGGAAGATCCCCAAGGGCGTTTGTCGCTGGCGGATTTGCGCGGTGGCAATGTGGATTGGAAAGTCGGCAGTGGCAGTGCGCTTAACCAGGGTTACAGCAGCTCGGTCTGGTGGTTGCACCTGAATCTGGCCAATCACAGTGATAAAGAGGTAGAGCGCTATCTGGAGCTGTCGTACGCAGTGCTGGATTATCTCGATGTGCACGTATTCTCCGGCGATGAGGAATTGAACCGCTACCAGTTAGGCGACCTGTATCCCTTCCGTGAACGTCCTGTGGATAGCCGTTTTTTCGTGGTGCCGTTGATTTGGCAGCCGGGTCAGACGTTGGACGTGTACTTCCGCATCAAGACCAGCAGCGCCGTACAGGCACCGTTAACCTTGTGGCAGCACGATGCTTTCATCAGTTCGGAAAACAACAGCAACATTGCGCAGGGTCTGTATTACGGCGCCATGGTGGTGATCGCGGTGTACAACCTGCTGATCTTCTTTGTGCTGCTGGAGCGCAGTTATCTGTTCTATGTGGGCTTTGTGATGTCGCTGCCGATGTTCATGGCGTCGGTGAGTGGGCAGGGCTTCCGTTATCTGTGGCCGGACGCGGTGGCCTGGAACGATCACGCGATCCCCTTTTTCCTGGCGAATGCGTTCATGTGCGCCGCGCTGTTCGCGCGGCGTTTCCTGCAGGTGAGCCAATGGTCGACCTGGGCGAACAATATGTTATTGGCAGCGGCGGTGTGTGCCGGCGCCTGCGGCGTGCTGGCGTTCATCATGCCGTACTACATTGCGATTCATCTGCTGGTGCCGCTGGGTCTGTTCACGGTAATTCTGGACATGGTGGTGGGTATGATGGCGCTGGTCCATCGCGTGCCAAATGCCCGCTATTATCTGATTGCGTGGAGTGCCTTCCTGGTCGGCGCGCTGATGTTCGCATTGAACAAGCTGGGTGTGATACCAACCAATTTCGTCACCGAATATTCCATGCAGATTGGTTCGCTGCTGGAAGCGGTGCTGCTGTCATTCGCCATGGCGGAACGGATTAATGTGGAGCGCAAATTGCGGTTCGAAGCGCAGTCGCAAGCGTTGCAGGTGACACGTCGGTTGAATGAGGAATTGGAGCAGCGGGTGCACGAGCGCACGCAGGAACTGGAAAATGCCAACCGTAAGTTGGAAGAGCTCAGCACCACCGATCAGCTCACCGGCCTGAAGAACCGGCGCTTCCTGGAAGTGGTGATGAAAGAGGAATGGAGTCGTTGCAAACGCTACGGTCATTCGTTGTCGCTGCTGTTGCTGGACATCGATTTCTTTAAGAAGGTGAATGATGAGCACGGCCATCAGGCTGGTGATCTGTGTCTGCAGCAAGTGGCGCAACGGATCAAATTAAGCAGTCGTTGGCCGTCGGACAAAGTGGCGCGTTATGGCGGAGAAGAATTCTGCCTGGTGTTGCCGGAAACGGATGCAGAGGGTGCTCTTACCGTCGCGGAGCGTATTCGCGCAGCAGTGGCGGTCGAGCCGGTGGTTACTGATGCCGGGCCGTTGTCGGTGACGGTGAGTCTGGGTGTTTATTCGATCGTGCCGTCCGATGAACTGAATGTGGAGCATCTGCTGCATTGCGCCGATATGGCGCTGTATGCATCGAAGGAAAATGGCCGTAACCGCGTTACGTCCTATCACCAGCTGGATGTCCGCAACGTGGCATCTCTGGCCAGCCACAAGCGAACCTAATCGCTTTTGTCATTTACATCCCGGCGAGTGCCAAGGCACCGCTGGGCGTGTGAGATTTCGCTCACAAAATAATCAGCAATGGCGCCGCCTTCAGCTATCCTTGTCTTTATGCAGGACGATCGTTCCGCAGCGGACGCGGCTGACTTCAACAAGCGTTTCAGCGCAATCTGGCGAGGCTCCTTGCATGCTGCGCATTATGTTATTGATTTGTCTGCTGTGGGCCGGCCTTGGTGTCGCCCGAGCAGATGCGCCTATTCCCTCGCTGGCCCTGAGCGGTGAAGGGAAAGTGATGCTGGATAATGCCGTGAGATACCTGCAAGACGCCGGCGGTGCGCTGACAGTCGATCAGGTGCGTCAACCGGGTACGGTCTGGCAGCAAAACGGCGAACACGCTTTCAAGCAGGGTTACAACGCATCGGCCTGGTGGTTGCACCTGCGCCTGTCGAATCCCGATTCCCTCGCGCAGCAGCGCATGTTGGAACTGTCCTACGCCGTACTGGATTACGTCGACGCGTACGTTTATTCCGGCGATACCCAACTACAGCACTACCAGATGGGCGATCGTTATCCCTACAGTCAGCGTCCGGTGGAAAGTCGCCTCTTTGTGATTCCGCTGCAGTGGGAACCGGGGCAAACGCTGGATCTGTACTACCGCATTCAGAGCAGCAGTTCAGTACAAGCGCCGCTGGTGCTGTGGCAGGACCATGCGTTCTCCACATTCGAAAATAATTCCACCATTCTGCAGGGCTTTTACTACGGCGCCATGGTGGTGATTGTCATCTACAACCTGCTGATCTTTTTCATGCTGTGGGAACGCAGCTACTTCTATTACGTGGGATTCGTGCTGTCGATGCCACTGTTCATGGCGGCGTTCAGTGGCGACGGATTCCGCTATCTGTGGCCGAACAATGTCGCCATGAACGATCATGCGATTCCGGTGTTCCTGGCGGCGTCGTTGATGTTCGGTGCGCTGTTTACCCGCAGTTTCCTGCGTTTGAACCGGTTGTCGAACCGGCTCGATAAGTTGGTGCTGACATTCGCCATTCTCGGTGGTTCGATGATGGTGGTGTCGCCTTTTCTGCCGTATCACATCACCATTAAATTGCTGGTGCCGCTCGGTCTGTTCGCCTGTATGGGCGACATGCTGGCGGGGGTGGTCGCCTGGCGTCGGGGTGTGGCGACTGCGCGCTACTATTGCATTGCCTGGGCTTCGTTCCTGACAGCATCCATGGTACTGGCACTGAATAAACTGAATTTTCTGCCCACCAATTGGTTTACGGAATATTCAATTCAGTTTGGCGCGGTGCTGGAAGCGGTGTTGCTATCGTTTGCGCTGGCGGAGCGCATCAACGTGGAGCGCCGCCTGCGTTATGAAGCGCAGACCGACGCGCTGCAAGTGACGCGGCGTTTGAACGAAGACCTGGAACTGCGCGTGCATGAACGCACCGAGGAATTGGAAAAAGCGAATCGCAAACTGGAAGAACTGAGCCAGACCGATCAACTCACCGGTTTGAAAAATCGGCGCTTTCTGGATGGTGCGTTACGGGAAGAGTGGAACCGATGCCAGCGTTATCAGCATTCGCTGTCGCTGCTGTTGCTCGACATCGATTTCTTCAAAAAAGTAAACGACGAGCACGGCCACCAGACCGGTGATTTTTGTTTGCAGCAAGTGGCAAAGCGTATCGCCATTAGCAGTCGCTGGCCGTCGGATAAAGTGGCACGTTATGGCGGCGAGGAATTCTGTTTATTGTTGCCGGAGACCGATGCCGCCGGTGCCATGATCGTCGCGGAGCGCATCCGCGCCGCAATAGCGTCGGAGCCGATAGAAACGGACGCGGGATCACTGTCGGTCACCGTAAGCCTCGGCGTGTTTACGCTAATTCCCGACGACAACAGCAGTCTGGAACAGCTGGTGCACAATGCGGACATGGCGTTGTATACGTCGAAAGAACACGGTCGTAATCGCATCACCCAATTCAGCCAGTTGGATGTTTGCAACGTCGCACAATTGCCGATGCGCAAGCGTCACTGATATCAGTTTGCGTTAGTTGCCGCTGGCAGATTTAGATAAGGCGTGGTGCTGAAGTCACGGTAATGGTAAGGCGCCGTGCTATAACCGGGCTGCGACAACGTGCCAGTGGACGCGGGAAATGAAATCCGCTGCAGCGCAGCATGCTGCAAATGATAGGGCCCGTCCTGCGCCAATTGTTGAAACAAATAACCGTGGAAGGACAGCGG
>DATLII010000101.1:0-2541 GCA_035539495.1 Dongiaceae bacterium | reverse complement strand
GCCCAAACGGGCTTGAGCGACAAAACGCCGAAACGGAACCGGTTCCGGCAGTTCGTTTTCACGTCCCTGCTGGATCAATGTGATTTCGTCGACGATAAGATCGAGGGTGGTGTGGTCCAGCACCAGGTGATGGCTGGGCAGTTGCAGCAGCCAGCGATTCTGTTGCGTATCTTTTACCGCTAGCGCCCGCATCAACGGTGCCTGGCGTACGTCGATACGATACTGTTGCAGATCGAGCAAACCCTCCCAACCTTCGGCCGCAATCACACCGGGTTCCAACCACTCCACGCTCAATGGCGCATCCCGATAAACAACCTGGACGGGTTCCACCAATCCTTCCCACAAAACAGCAGTACGCAGAATGTCATGACGGGCAATCACGCGATTAAAGCTGTCTATGAATTGGCTCAGCCGTTGCTCGCTGTCGAAGCTCATCAGGTACGACGTGACATAGGCATCCCCGTCCTGCTGCAGCATATGGTGGAACAGCAAGCCTTCCTGTAACGGCGCCAGCGGATAGATATCCTGAATATTGGCGGCACCACCGGGCACAGCAGTCTCGATGCGCGCGATCTGGCTGGCATCCAACGCAACAAGCGTCACCATTTCGGGTGTGATCGCCTGACAGTTCGCGGGAATGCGATTAGGCGGAGCCGCCACATCGCGGCGATCTGCATTCTGCGCCACAGCCCGTGCAAACGCGGCCAATTCCGGCTGCTGGAACAGCGTACGCACCTGCACAACCCAGTTCTGCGCGCGCATGCGTTCTAGCAGACTCAAGGCCAGCAAAGAATGGCCACCCTGTTCGAAGAAATTATCGTGACGGCCGACGCGCTCAACACCCAACAGGTCAGCCCAGATTTCGGCTAGCTTCTGTTCCAGTTCACCTTCGGGGGCAACATACACAGGCTCGCTTTCGAGACCAGGTTCCGGCAGCGCTTTGCGATCAACTTTGCCATTGGCGTTCAGGGGCAAAGAATCCAGCACTACAATGATGCTCGGCACCATGTAATCCGGCAGCGCTGCGGCCAGCGCCACTTTCAACTGCGTTGCATCGATTGAAACCGACGGCTGTGCCGAAACGTAGGCCACCAGTCGTGCACCGGCCAATCCTGGTTGTGCCACAACTAACGCTTCGCGTACGTCCGGCTGCGCGAGCAACTGCGCTTCCACTTCACCCAGTTCAATCCGGAAACCGCGGATTTTCACCTGATGATCGATGCGGCCCCGATATTCCAGTTGGCCTTCCGCGTTCCAGCGCACCAAATCACCGGTGCGATACAATCGGCTGCCATTTTGGCTGAACGGATCTGCAACAAACCGCTCCGCGCTCAAGCCTGAACGCCCCAGATAGCCGCGTGCCAACAACTCACCACCGATATAAAGCTCGCCTACCACACCTTGCGGAACCAGATTCAGACTTTCATCGAAAACAAACGCTCTGCGCGTTCCTATGGGGCGACCAATCGGCGCACTGCTGCCCGCAATCGTGCCCTCCACGCGCCACGCGGTGGGCGCAATCACGGTTTCCGTCGGCCCATAAGCATTGATCAGTCGGGACACGTTGATCTGCTGTCGCAACTGGGTCACATACTCCGCCGGCAGGGCTTCACCACCCACCACGCACAAGCGCAGATTCAAGCGGCGATTCTGTTGCTGCAGAACGTTCACCACTTCGTTCGAGTATGACGGCGTCATGAACACCGACGTGATACCGGTTCTTTCAATTTCATCGATGAAATCGGTGACGCTGGAATGTTTGCCATCAAACAACACAACGGTCGCACCGCTGCACAACACAGCAGCCCAGCGCTCATGGGCGATATCGAAATTGATGGAGGACAGGTGCAGTTCACGGTCGGAGGCGTCCATCGCGTAGCTTGCCATGATCGCCTGACAGTGACGGGAGAACGCGCCGTGGGCCACAGCAACGCCCTTGGGTTTTCCGGTGGAGCCTGACGTATAGATCACATACGCCAGATTTTCGCCGTTCACCGCAACTGTAGGGTTGTGATTGGATTCGGCACTCAGATCGAGTTGATCGAGTTCCAGCACCGTCACCGCAGCGGAAACCGGAATGCGATCTTTGACCGCGCTCTGCGTCAGTAGCAAACCAAGGCCGCTGTCGTCCGACATATACGCCAGGCGATCCTGCGGATAGTCCGGGTCCAACGGAACATAGGCACCGCCGGCTTTCAGGATCGCCAGCAGGCCAACCAGCATCTCCAGCGAACGTTCCAGCGCGATACCGACTTTCACTTCCGGTTTCACGCCCAATCCGATCAGGTGATGCGCCAATTGGTTAGCACGAGCATTCAGCTCTGAGAACGTCAGGCTATGATCGGCAAAGACCAGCGCTGTAGCGTCCGGCCGTTGCTGCGCCAGTTGTTCGATAATGCTGTGTACTGGCCGCGAAATCAGGAAACCTTCGTTGTTAACGCCCCACGCTTGCTGTTGAGCAGACTCTGTTTCATTGAGTAGCACCACATCGCCGATCGCTTGCTCCGGTTGCGTCGCCAATGCCTGCAGCAGCGCAACATA
>DATLII010000100.1:0-2803 GCA_035539495.1 Dongiaceae bacterium | reverse complement strand
GTAACACCGCTCCGCCGGCGCCATAGGTCGCGCGGCAGAGCCAAAGCATCCTTGCCATAACAGTCTTCCTTTACTGTTTGGAACCCGCAGCCGGCAATCCCGCCAGCTGCGTTACTTCTTCAATACACGCGGTGCTTGTACAGCGTCGCCGTGGGGGCTGAATCCCCCAATTCAGACAGCGGCGATATCACGTTCGACGCGGTATACAACGACTGCCCACGTAGCAACGTGTGCCCGAAGTTGGAAATACCCGGATCGCCCGCGACGGTCACCGTGTCCAGCACACCTTTGGCAGAATAAATCTGTGTTTGCGTTTGAATGCGCGAGCCATCCTCGACACCGGCAGGCGGCAACAAAGCCATGTCGGTGTAGGCGCAGCGATGATTGTCCACTGTCAGCGATGCGGCGCGGGAATTCAGCGCGGTCTGCGTGACATCCCATGTCTCACGACCATTGCGATCGATGATGCCGAGGGTGGTAGTGCCGATTTCCGCATAATCCGTCGACGGCTCGTTCACCACCAGCAGCGCGAAGCACAGCGTGTCATCCTGCACCGCAACCCGGCCGGTAGTCGCCGATCCAAAATCCCGCTGCTGCAACACATCCAGATTCGCGCCCAGCACCAGCAGACGGCTGCCCTGCTCAGTGCTGCCCACGACGGCAATCCCGGCACCGGATGCGGTCAGATCGTAAATCCGCTGCAAGCCCAGCGATTCCTGCGTCACGGTGTCGAGCGTGTTGCCATCCGCATCCAGCACGGTGATGGCACCGCCAGTGCGGCCCTGCTCATCCAGCGTGGAAAAAGAATGGAAGGTGGCGATGCGACCGTCGTTCAGCACCGACGCAGTGAAACGCACGGCGGGATCGTAATTGCCGCTGCCAATGCCGTTGAATTCCCACAGCACTTCACCCTGATCATTCAGCGCTACCAAGGTTCCAGGTGGATTGGCCGGATCCTGCTGCTGGGTGACTCCCATCAACACGCGATCGGTGCCCACCGTTTGCGTAAACAGCGCGATACCCGCATTAAACAAATCGCCGGGTTGCGGCCGCTGGTATTGCCACAGACGATTGCCATCGGCGTCGAGCTTGGTCAACACCAGCGCATCTTCATTCATGTCGGTGAAATAGATCGATCCATCCGGCGCGGTGGACAAACTGGTGGCGCCCAGGAAGGAAGTGCCGTCTTCAGGTCGATAGCGCCACAGCAGTTGGCCATCGGCGGAATGACGGGAAACGTAAGGGTCGGCCCGCAGCAGAAACGTTTCCGGATCGCCGGGCAATATTACTTCTCCCGCCAGCAGCACCGAGTCGCCCGGACCCTGCGCCACAAAATGCGCCGCAGTGCCGTCGCTGCCTTCCACACTGTAATTCACGGTCCAGAGTGCCTGTACGCAGGCTGATAACGTCAACGCGCCCGAGGCGACAGCGGCCAGTCTCCGCCCTACTGTCCACTTACGTCCTGCGGTCCACTTGCGCTTTGGCAGCGCTAAAAAACGACTTGTCATGACAATCTCCCTATGGTCATGCTGAACAAAACGCGCCTTAACGGCATTCCTAAAGCGTTATTGTTATGCTGATGGAACTAAAAGGCTGATCTTTGTGCACTCGCATTCGATCGACACTTTTGTGCACAATAGAATCCTAGAGCGAACTGCTCGACAGCGAGCTATCGCAGAATAGCCAACAATATGACTTTGCAAGACCATTGCGCGGTCGCCCGACCGCGGTTGTGACAGGGATGAGGGGACATGATGCAACGGACCATTTCGGCTTCATGGTTGCGGGGCCTATATGACATGTTTGCCGCCGAAGGGCTGGACAAGCACGAATTGATGCGGGAATGCGGCCTGCAAGAGCGCGATCTGGATAACCCGGAGCGTCGCTTTCCTACTACGGTCACCACGCGCCTGTGGGAACTGGCCGTTGCGCGCAACAACAAAATCACCCTGGGCATGGACCGTCAGTTGTGCGACCGCTACGGCGGCATGCATCTGGTGGGTTACGCAATGATGGCCTGCCCAACCTTGATGGAAGGGCTGCGGCTGATGCAGCGCTATCTGGCGGTGGTGTCGGAAGCCACGGCCTTCGAGATGCAGAAAGACGAACGCGGGTACTGGATATACATCGGCCTGCACGGAGAAGCCAAGCCGCCGCGCCAACGGGCCCAGTTCGCGGTGCTGACCGTATTGATGCTGTGCACCTGGTTCACCCGCTACAACATCCGTCCGCTGGAAGTCGAGATGTGCTATCCAGCACCGGATGACACCGCGCCATTCACTGCTGCCTTTCTTACCGACGTGACCTTTGGTCAGACCGATAATCGCATGTTGCTCAGCCACGAGGATCTGCAACGGGCACTGCCCACTCAAGACCCAGTTGTAGCGTCACTGCATGAACGCTATCTGCAGCAACAATTGCAGAAGCTCGGCCACACCTCCACGCGCTACCGGGTTTTCACCGAGATCGTGCGGCGCCTGCGGCATGGCGAGCCCCGTCGCGCTGACATTGCCGCCAGCATTCATGTGTCGGAACGCACCCTGCAGCGGCGACTGCGGGAGGAAAATATCAGCTTTCAGGAATTGTTGAACGATGCGCGACGGGAACTGGCACAAGAATACCTGTCCGACCCTCGCCTGAGTCTGGCGGAAGTGGCAGACCTGTTAGGCTTCGGCGATCAGAGCAATTTCTTTCGCGCCAGCAAGCGCTGGTTCGGCGTATCCCCTGGCCAATACCGCGCACGGTTTGAAACCGCCTAGTGTGTATGCACGTGTCCGCCGGGCAACTGGTTCTGGATACGCGC
>DATLII010000099.1:0-7763 GCA_035539495.1 Dongiaceae bacterium | reverse complement strand
CTCTGTTAGTACGCTCAAAAATGCAAGTAGCGTGCCTGTCAGAGGGGCTGCGATTCTGTCACCAAAAGGCTGTAGGTACGGTTTAAAAACAGATTTTTACAGGGAAACCGGGATGTTTTGCTGGCAAAAATTGCAGATGAGAAGCAATCTTTCCAATGCCATTGAGCATCTTTGCCTGTCGATCCCAGGCGCGGCAGTAGGATAGTGGTGTCGTTCCACAAGCTGGGATCGACTTCAGGTAAGTTCCGCAGCAAGGGCATGGTCAAGCGCAGCACTGCCACCATTACAGTGGTGTTTTTATAGCGGCGGGTAAATGCAAAAACATGTTGAGCCAGTGCTCCTGTCACTTCCAGGGCCCGGTAGTCACCCTGGGAAAATACATCGGGTAATTGTGCGCGCAATTGCAATAGGCGCGTTATCAAGTCCAGCTTTACCGCGCCTGATTTCCAGTCAGCAGAGGTAATCACGTCACGATGCTGGTCCAGCATGGCATGACGCAATGGGTAATCCACTGGCCGCCGATTGTCAGGATCCACAAAACTGAAATCCCACAACTCGCACCCTTGATAAGTATCCGGCACGCCAGGTGTGGTCAATTTCAGTAATGTTTGGGACAAGCTGTTGATCGCCCCGGCAATGCTGATGCTGTGGGCGAACTTCACTACTTGCTGCAGGAATCCGCGCGAAATCGCAGGGTCTAGCAACACATGAAGAAAATGTTCGCAATTGCGTTCGTAGTCCAGGTTGGGCGAACCCCAACTGGAAATCTGCTTGGCTTCACGCAGCGCCTTGATCCACCAATGCAACAAACGATCGCGTAAATTGGCCAGGCCTTCGCTATCGTCCAATTCCAAACCGTAGGGCCATCCACCGATCAGCATTTGATATAGCATGTATTCATCAGCGAAGGTGGGACCATCGGCCAGCTTGTGGCGAAGGTTGCTACGCATCCAGCCGCGCACCTGATCTGACCATTGTTGTGGAACTTCCGACAGTACGGCCAGCCGGGCGCGCAAGTCCTCACCCCGTTTGTGATCGTGGGTGGCCGTTGCCAGCATCGCGTTGGGAAAAAAGGCCGCGCGACGCTTGCACTCCGCGTGCAAATCGGCGGGCGTTGTGGCGAACTGGGCCGGATTGGCGCCTACTTCATTGCGTGACAGCAATTTGCCATGACGATAGAACGCGGTATCTTCAACCGACTTTGCCGCCAGTGGGGAACTCAGTTGCTGGAAGCGGGTGATCGCCCGCAGGCGCATTTGGCGCTGTTTGGCGGGCAGTGTCGCAGGCAGCGGTTCTGCCCCTAGCCAGCGGTCGATCAGTTCCAGCAAGGGAACATCGACATCGCGGCAATGGGGTTTGGCGGCATCGATGGCGGTGCGCATGATTTCGCTGTGTGCTTCGCTGCGTCCTTTGGCATCGGCATACGTCCGATAAATGGGGAATTGCACCAGAATTTCCCGCAATACCCGACGAATCGCCAGTTGGCTCCAGTCGCGGGTCAGTGTTTCGCTTCGCGCAACCTGATGCAGTGCGTGGACGCAGGCATTGAATTCCGCTGCTAACAGTTCCTGCAGAATCCAGCGTCGAGCCTGCTGCGACTCCGCTTCGAAGTCGGCGGAGCGGCCGCTCAGTTGGGTCCACAGTTTGGTTAGCTCGGCCTCGCCCGCCGGATCGTGCAGCATCGCCGACACATCGTTCATGAAGCTGTAGCCAGTAGTTCCATCCACCTGCCAATCACGGGGAAGGTGTTCTTCAGTCGCCAGAATTTTTTCCACAATGCAATAGGCCGGGCCGGTTGGCGCTTCTGGTGGCCGTTGCTTTTCGAGTTGCTGCAAGTGTTGGCGCAGGCGTCGGCAGTAAAGGCGCGGGTCAGAGATGCCGTCAATATGGTCGATACGAACACCATCGATCAGGCCTTCGGCATACAGTCGGAAGATGGTGTTGTGTACGATGGCGAACACAGTGGGATCCTGCACGCGAATCGCGGCGAGCTGGATCACATCAAAAAAGCGCCGCCAATTGATTTCATCCGCAGCGGTGCGCCAGAACGCCAATCGATAATGTTGACGCTCCAATAGCTGATGCAGCGATCGTTGTCCCGCTGGCGTGCTGGCATCGAAGTGTTGCAGCAACTGCGCGATTGCATTCGCCACAGTGGGTTGTGTGGCGTATTCCTGCGCCAGGCTGGCACAGGCGGAAGCAAAGCGTTCGTAGCGGTTGCGGCCTTGCTGGGTTGCCAGGCTTTGAAACCGCGTTTCTGCCGACGCCAGTGCATCGCCACCCAGGCGCAATAGTTGCGCATACGTATTGGTAGCGATTGGAAAACGGTGTTCATAGTAATCCAGATGAAAACGGCCTGTGCTGGAATCAAACGCCAGCTTGATTTCGCCAGCGGCCAGGGTTTCGCCATAAGATTTTCCCAGAAACGGCGCGAGTACACGATTTTTTAGCGCCGGGTCTGGCACATCCCAGTCGACATCAAAAAAGCCGGCGTAACGACTTGATCGTCCCCATTCCAGCAGATCCAGCCAAAGTGCGTTGTCATTGCCTCCGACAGCCATATGGTTGGGCACGATATCCACGATCAAACCCATTTTATGTTTCCGCAACTGTTTCACCAATTGCCGCAATCCTTCCTCACCGCCGATTTCCGGATTGATCCGGCTGTGATCGATGACATCGTAGCCGTGCATCGAACCTTTGCGCGCAGCCTGAATCGGGCTTAGATACAGATGGCTGATGCCGAGCTGCGCCAGATAGGGAACCTGTGCAGTCGCGTCCGCGAAAGTGAATTTCTCATTCAGTTGCAGGCGATAGGTGGCTCGTGGCGTGGTCATGGCAATTGATTCGTCTGCAGATAAACGCGAGTAGTCTGGCCCGGAATCCGATCGGTTCCGGCGTCAGAGCCATGGGTGTTCCAGAGAGTGCCGCTGTCCGCGAGCAATGTTCCCTGCGTCAACTCCGGCGACAATGGCTGCGCCCGATTGTCCAGATTCGTGATAATGCGCAGCACACTGCCGTCGTCCAGCAACCATTCTGCTGACACGGTGGCGTCGTTCAACACCAGAGCACCCAGGCTGCGGCATCCAGCCAATCGCGGCACAATATATTGCCGTCGCAGGCCCAGCAGCTTGCGATAGTAGGCCAGGTACCGCTTCGCTTCCTGTGCATTCGTCTCAGCGGTGGGAATGGAATCGGTAAAAGTGCGTTCCGCGTTGGGATCCGGAATTTGCGCGCGTTTTTTCGGATCGGAAAAGGCGGGCTGGCTGGCAAATTCCTGCTGCCGGCCGTTGCGCACGGCGGTGGCCAGCTCGTCATGAAAGTCGGTGAAGTACAGGAAGGGTGTGCGGCAGCCCCATTCCTCGCCCATGAACAGCAGCGGGATTTGCGGTGCCAGCAGTTGCAGCATGATGGCGGCGCGCAGTCGTGCAGTGTCGGTCAAGGTAATTAGACGTTCGCCGAAGGCGCGATTGCCGATCTGATCATGATTCTGCAGAAAAAGAATAAACGCATGAGGCGGCAGGTGCGCGCTGCGGCTACCGCGGGGTTCACCTTTTTGCGATTGCGCTGGCTCTCCTTGGAAGATGAATCCTTCCGCCAGGCAACGTGCCAGTTTTTGCGCCGGTATCTCAACGAAATCCTGGTAATAGCCAACGGATTCCCCCGTCAGCATGACGTGCAGCACGTTGTGACCATCGTCGTTCCATTGTGCGTCAACGCCGTTGTCCAGATGACTGCTGCGATTGTGTTCGTTCTCCAACATCAAATGAACGTGGCGCCCCGGCGCAATGGTGCTACGAACGCGATGGGCAAGTTCGTCGATCCAGCCTGGGTCACTGATCTGATGCACTGCGTCCAGACGCAAACCATCGAAGCGGTATTCCTGCAGCCAATAGAGTGCATTCTGAATAAAGAATTCCCGCACCCAGGGATTGGAAAAATCGATCGCCGCGCCCCAAGGCGAGTTTTTGTCTGGATCAAAGAAGGATGAGGCGTAGCAGTGCAAATAGTTACCATCGGGACCGAAGTGGTTGTAGACAACGTCGAGGTAAACGCATAGCCCGAGGCCATGGGCGGTGTCGATCAGCTGTTTGAGTTGGTCCGGGGAGCCGTAGCTGGCATCTGGTGCAAATGGCAGCACACCGTCGTATCCCCAATTGCGGGTGCCACGGAAATCAGCAATCGGCATCAGCTCGATGGCTGTGATGCCGAGAGAGGCGAGTTCGGCCAATTTGTAGCGCACTTGATCGAAACCGCCCAAGCTGCCTACATGCAATTCGTAAATTACCATTTCCGGCCAGAGCCGCCCGCGCCAGTGGGGATGGCTCCAGCGATACCGCCGGGGATCAAACACGATACTGGGATCATGCACGTCCCCAGATTGCAGGCGGGACGCTGGATCTGGCACCAGCAGGCGGTCCCCAACGTGGAACCGGTAACGTGTGCCTTCCCCGCAGTCCACTTCACTTTCGAACAACCCACTGTCGTTTCGCTGCATGGCAATCGGTGATCTGCCCTCGATCACCAGCTCAATATTCTGCTTATCTGGTGCCCACAATCGGAAACGGGTAAGACCGGGGGCGATGATTTCTGCACCGAACGGCAGATTGTGCATGCAGTGAGTGGCCACGTCATTGATCACCTTAGAAAAGTCAAAGTCAGGAACGCAGATTGCGTGCCATTTGTTGAGACACCGTAATTCAATGAGATAGAGCATGAACTTGCTGAAAAAATGCAAACTTTACAGAAGCTTTGGGAAATTAAGCGCTATCTGCATGTTATTGATCGCGGTGATGTTACTGGGCGGATGTCAAACACAGTTGTTGGACCCGAAGCAGAATGCACCCTTGGCACCTGCCTCAGCGCGAATCAATGTTGCTGCCAATGGCAATATTCGCTCGGAAAGTATTGGTCGTGTGGCAGGCAATGCCGGGGATACGCCGGATGCGCTTTTGCATCATCATCTGCGTGCCATGGCGAAGAAGGAACGGACGGCGGTCATCGACCACAACGAAGCCAGGTTGTTGATTGATGGTCCCCAAAGCTATAAGGCCATGTTCGATGCCATGGAGAAGGCGCAAGACCACATCAATCTGGAAGTCTATATCTTCGAGGATGACGAAATTGGTCACCGTCTGCAACAGACATTGCTGCGAAAGCAGCGGCAGGGCGTTCAGGTCAATCTGATTTATGACAGTCTCGGCAGCCTCACCACACCGAAGTCGATATTTGATGAGTTGCGCGAAGCTGGCGCGCGGGTTTACGAATTCAACCCGGTAAATCCCGCTAAAGGCAAAATCCTGGACATCAACAATCGCGATCATCGCAAGATTTTGGTGGTGGATGGTAAAGTCGGTTTTACCGGGGGAATCAATATCAGCAGCGTTTACTCCCAGGGATCGGGTGTTAAGGCAGTTACAGGTTCGTCCAAGAAAAAACGCAAGGCGAATGAGGCGGGCTGGCGCGATACCCAGATCGAGGTGCACGGGCCCGCGGTTGCTGAGATGCAGCGCATTTTTTTCTCTACCTGGGATCAGCAGAAGCCGGAAGTGCGCCAGCCGCAGCCAGGATTGGAACCTGAATATTTCCCGCTGATTCCAGTGGCCGGCGATAAAGTATTGCGCGTGATCGCCAGCTCAACGAACGACAAGGAAAATCTGATTTATACCGATATGCTGGCGGCGATTACACATGCCAAGCGCAGCGTTCACCTGACCATGGCGTATTTTTCCCCCGATAGCAACACAATTGAAGCCTTGCAGAATGCGGCGATGCGGGGTGTTGATGTGGTGTTGGTATTGCCGGGATTTAGCGATGTGAGGCTGGTGCTTGATGCAGGCCGATCTCACTACACCGCCTTACTGAAGGCCGGCGTGAAGATTTATGAACGACATGATGCGTTGCTGCATGCCAAAACAGCGGTGATCGATGGCGTCTGGTCTACGGTAGGGTCCACCAATATGGACATGCGCAGTTTCCTGCATAACAACGAAGTCAATATAGTGGTATTGGGAATCGGTTTCGGTGCGGAAATGGAAGAAATGTTCAATCAGGATGTGGCACAAGCGCGGCAGATTACAGAGAAGGAATGGAAAGAGCGGGGCGTGAGTATGCGGATGCGGCAATGGTTTTCCCGCGTATGGTCCTTTTGGTTGTAATTAATTGGGATTGTAATCAGTCGCCATTCAGCAACAAGCAGGCGTCAACACATTGACGGCAAATAGCCGCGCACGACTGACAGTGATCGTTATCGTATTGCGAGCAGATATCGGCGCATTCCTGACAAACAGCGACGCAAAGGCGGACGGCGTCTGCCGTATGGCGGCTGTCCCTTGCGATCAAGCCCGCGCAGGTTCGACAGATCTGAGCGCAATCCAGATTAGACAGAATACAGGGTGCCATGTGGGCCATCTCGGTATTGCGCAGACAGCTTGCCACACATTCCTCGCAGGCTTGCGCGCATGCGTGGCAACTGGACATGGCCTTTGTTTTATCGCCGGTCATGTGAACAATCCTCGGTATTTACGCAGGCCTTAATGAGCGTGGGCGCGAGCATGGGCGCGTCGGGTTTCCCAGCCTTTTTTGGCTGCTGCGCTACGTTGGGCTTTGCTTTGGCTGGCGCCGCCGATACGGCCTCCGCGACGGGATGACGCATGATTGTCAGGAACGCCACGCCCGCTGCCGGAAAGGTTTCCGCCGCCAGTTTCCTTATTCACCGTAGCCCAAGCACGGCGTTTGGCTTCCTTCTTGCCAGTGCCATGTTCCATATACCCGTCGGCAATGTGTTTTGCCTGCCGCTTCTGCTTGTCAGTATATTTACTTTTATTACCCTGCCGCATAAGCTAACCTCCCTCACGCATTGTATTGCCATTACTGTTTTTACTACCTGTCGCGCAATTAAGTTCAAAATAGCGAAGTTACTGAACGACAAAGCAGAGCGCGACGTGTAACAGGTGTGAGGCAGGATTTATGCCATCGAAAAAAGTCATCCGAAGCGGGAATTAACACCGCAAAATTGCATAAATTCACAACGATCGATGGCGCTTTCTACAACCGTCTCTGCAAGAATGCCGATCAAAACGGTTTTCGATTTGAATGGTGGAGACTGCTGGAAAAGACAAAGCGCTGACTTATGGGGCCTTGCTGGGAACCCCGAGCCGATTGACGAAGTAGCATGAATATTGCCATGCCAGGAAGATACTGCCTGTGCATCATGCCAACGGAGCCTGCCCATGTTTCTCAATGCTGATCTCAACCTCAAAATAAAAAACATTTCGCATACCTCGAGTTCATCAGCTAAGCAGGTTGAAGAATTGCTGGCTTGCTACCATCAGATTCGTCGCCAAACGGAAGCCTTGTGTGAGCCGCTGCGACCTGAAGACTTCATGCTGCAGGCCATGCCAGAAGTCAGCCCCACCAAATGGCACTTGGCGCACACAACCTGGTTTTTTGAAGCATTGCTACTAAAAGAATTTCAACCGGATTATGTCTGGGTCAATGAAGCCTTTGTCACGTTGTTCAATTCCTATTACCAAAGTGTCAATACACCTTACCCACGGGATCGTCGCGGCCTGTTATCGCGGCCGGATCTGGGCGAGGTATTTGCCTATCGCCGTACTATCGATGAGCGGATGGAAGCGTTCATGGCAGCGCTGCCAGCGCATCAGCTGGCAGCCGTCGTTGAGCGACTCACGCTGGGGCTGCAGCATGAGCAGCAGCATCAGGAATTGATATTGATGGATATCAAATACAATTTCTTCTGC
>DATLII010000098.1:0-13071 GCA_035539495.1 Dongiaceae bacterium | reverse complement strand
CGTTCGCATTGTTGTCCATCAAAAAACGCAGGGCCGGCGGCAGCGTGGGCACTATCAGCAGCAGTGAAAAACCCAACTGGGCCAGCCAGGTTAATCCGCGTTCATGATTGGGTTTCATCAAGAAATGCCTTGCTGGAACTTGAAATTACAGGCCTGGGTGTAAGGCGAATAAAATGCCTGGTAGCGGACGGACTTGGTGGTGCCAGGGGCGCAGCCGTCAGCACAGGCTTGCAGCAAATCAGAGGATTTAATGAAGCTGGACAGAATGTCTTCCTGCAGAGTGCGCAGACGGCGCGATAGGGGGAAGCGGTTGCGCACGTCATCCGGCAGCAATAGAAAATAATTGAACTGGAGCAGAGTGGAAACGCTGGTGGGTACCCGAGTGTGCCGAATATTGGTCCGGTAGTCTGTGCAGAAACGCTGTAAATCGGCGTCGCTGATGACTGCATAGGGCAGTTGCTTGCGGATCAAACCGGCGATGCCAGCTAGATCATCGTCCAATATTTTCAGCGAGAATGCGCCCAAGCCTAATCCGGCGCCCAGTCCCGCACCGGTGAAGATAAACAGTCGCCGCGATAATTTCACAGGGCCTCCTTCGCAAAGAAATCCGCCGCCCGCAGTGACAACGCGCTGAGGGTCAGGGTCGGATTTGCCGGCGCGCAGGAAGGGAAGGTGCCTGAGCCCAAGCACAGCAGGTTGCGATAACGATGGTGAACCAGATTGCGATCCACCACGCTGGTGGCGGGATCATCGCCCATGCGAATACTACCCAGGGCGTGGTATTCCGTTTTGTTGATTTCGTTGATAATCACTCTTTCCACCGGCAAATGCTGCAGCAATTCCTGCACACCGTGCGTGCGGGCGTAGTCGATGCCTCTCTGCGTGTAATCGCTGTGGCCGTGATAATTCACGGACGCTTTTTCGACACCGTCCTCGGTGGTAATGCTGATATGGTTTTTCTCCAGCGGAATATCCTCGAAAATGAATTTGACCTTGGCGCGTTGCGTCCAGCGGCCCATCTCAGGCCGCAGCAGTGCGATGTTCGAGGTTTCCACCATGCAGGCTGCCCGCTCCTTGCGGTGGGCACCGTCATAGAACATGTAGCCGTGCCCGGTCAGGCTGGTACTGCCCTGGTAGTTGTTGAGGCCATCCAGAAAAATATCCACCGTAAACGAAATCTGTTCGTTGATGCCTTTGCCGGTCATGGGCGAGGTGTCGCCGGACTTCAATAGAATCTGGGGATTGTAGATAGCGTTGGCACCCAGTGCGATGGCATCGGCTTCGAAGAATTCCTCGCGTCCGTCGATCAGCGCGTAGAGGCCCGTGGCCCGCTCGCCGTCAAGTTTGACCCGCAGTACCTGACTATTCAGTTTCAGCGTGATGCGTGGATCCTGATACAGCGTGCGAAAGCCATTCATGACGGTGAACTTCGAATCGATCGGACAGATGCTGCAGACGCCGCTGCCACAGCAGGCCGGCCGCACACGCGAAATACGCGCTCGAGCGGTGGGCATAACAAAAAAAGCGTCCGGAAATTGACGCTGGATGGCTTTGTCGAAATCGTTCAGTTGGTGGGGCGGTTCCGGATAGGGCGTTCGCCTTGGAAACGGTGTTTGCTCCGGGCCGGACACTGACATGATGGTTTCCACCATCTCGTAATACGGTTCCAGCGTTGTGTAGTCCAGCGGCCAGTCGTAGCCGACGCCATAGGTCTGCCGCAATTTGAAATCAGTGGGCAGCATGCGCGGGGTGCAGCCGAACCAGCAATTGGAGTTGCCGCCGAACATTACGTTGGTTACCCAGCGATGCTTGACGGGGTCAAACACCAGATGGCGTTTGATGGCTTCGGGCAGCCGGCGCCGTTCAACCTGCTCGGCGTGGGGAATTAAAGGGCCTCGTTCCAATACCAGCACCTGTATGGGTTTACTGGTTTGCTGCAGGAGGCGGTGCAGGAAAAATGAAGCAGCGAAGCTGGTTCCCACTACGATTAGGTCATATTTCATCAAGATAATGCCTGTCTTGCTCCTTGCCGGCCCATCAGCTACAGCGACGCGCAAATGAAAGCACGTTTCAGCCCTGAAATGAAGCGCGCACGAGCGTGGGAGCCGGCTAATCTGGTCTGTTGTGCCGGTTCTGCATGAACTTTAGCAATTAATGTTCCTGAAAGACCTCGTTTAGGCTGCTGCAGCAAGGGCCGAGAGACTGTGAGAGAGTCCCCTGCTGCAGGAAGAAAGTTGGACTTGAAGGAATAACGTTGGGTTGGAAGAAAGTTGAGAAGAATTAGATGGGTGAGTGAGATCAGCGTCGACGTCGTGCCATGCCGGCCAATCCCAGCAGACCGCTACCCAGCAACCACAAGGCGGCGGGCACGGGTACCGGTGTCAGCTCGAACAGGCGCGGGGCGCCATCATTTTCGTCCACCAGAAAAATCCGACCTTGCTGATCGATGGTGACGCCTTCAGCGGTATCGGCGTAGGGCGTGAAATCGAACTCGCTAAAGATTGTGCCCAGGCGATCGATCTCCAGCAGGCGCGATGATTCCTGGCTGAGGACCAACAGATGGTCAGCAGTTTCTGTACCCAGCAGCGTCGGCACCGTTGCCAGTACTTGCACGTCCGACAGATCCAGTACGCCCAGGTTGGGTGTGAACAGACTGGTGACGGTGGCGCTGCCAGGGCTACCGAAGGTGATCTGGTTGCGGTTGACCTGCTGCGCGGTTTTCTCTTTTACCGTGATGAAGGTGCCGTTGCGGGGATCGTAGGAAATGCCTTCGATTCCCACGTTGCCCACGGTGCTGCCCAGATCGGCGCTGGGCAGGGTTGAACGATTGACGCTGCTGCCGGCGACGTAATTCAGTCGGTAGGCATCGCGCAGGCGTTCCTCAGTCAGCACGAACTGGCCGTTGCCGATGTAGGTCAGGCCTTCGGTGTCGTCGAAACCGGTGAGGGTCATGACGCCCAGTTGCTGGCCGGTGCGAGACACTTCCACCAAAGCGTCGCCTTCGTCACCCAATACGAAAAAGCTGTTGCGATCCCAGTTATAGGTGATCGCAGAGGCTTCGGCGGCGGTGTTGGCGGGCAGATACCAGGTGTTAGTGAGCTGGTAGTCGTCCAGGCTGAAGGCGGCCGCGCCGGTGCTGTGGCTGGCAGCCATTAGCAGGGCAGCGGAAAGCAGAGAACGTTGTAGTGTGTTGCGCATGATAGGGAGTCTCCTGCGATATCAGCTGCGACGCCGGCCGAAGCGTCCCAACGCCACCAGGCCGGACAGCATCAACCAGGCGGCAGCGGGTACTGGCACAGCGGAATAGGAACCAGGGCTGCCCAGTTCGCCGTTCAGCGAGTAGTAAGCGCCGTCCTTGTCACCGACGGTGGAATAAACCCACAAGTGCGGATCGTTGGTGCCCAATGCGGCATCATCGATCGGTCGGCCGCTGACACCATTGGTGCGGGGGGTGCCTGGATAGGTTTGGTCGCCGTAGGTGAGGCGGTCCACCAGTGCGTTGCCGTTGTACAAGTTGATCTGGTCGTTGCGCCCCAGGTTGTTGGTGTAGCCGCCCAGTATTCTCACGCTGCTATCCAGATTCCAGTCGGCGCGGAACTGGCTGGCGTCCAATTCCGTGATGATGACGGATTCCCCGTTGGCGACCTGGCCGAAGGCCGACAGATCGAATACGCCCGGCAGGTTGGAATCGTCGTCGTAGCTCCAGCCGTTAAAGTCGATGACGGAACCGGTCAGGTTGGTGAATTCAATGTACTCACCCGCGCCGTTATACATCCACTCGGTAATCTGAACGCCAGCGGCGGAGGCCTGGGTGGCGCCAGCCAACATCATGGCGGCGACAGCAGCGCGCAGTACAAACGTCTTTTTCATGTGATTGCCCCAAACAGGTTTATTTTCAAGGAAGTGAAACCGCGCAGGCGCGCGGATGCCGCCAGCAGACTGGCAGTGCTTTATGTCGGAAGTATGAAATGGCGGGCCACAGGCGGCGGGATTTGAAAATGCAGGAAAAAGCCCGAAAAACCGCAGAAAAATCGCGCCGTTGTCGTGTTTGTACCGTAGCACAAGTGTATGCGCCGGTGGGTGCATAAAGTGTTATCGGCGGAACATCGGGATCGATTGAATTCCAGCGGCACGGAATTAAAGTGGTGACATCCCATCCAGGAGTGCCGTTATGTCGTTACCTGCTGTATTTGATCGTCTGCGCTTGCCCGTCATTGCTTCGCCGCTGTTCATCGTGTCCAACCCGTCGCTGGTGATTGAGCAGTGCAAGGCCGGCATCGTGGGATCTTTCCCCGCTTTGAACGCGCGCCCCGGTCCGGTGTTGGAGGAATGGCTGCAACGGATTCAGCGGGAACTGGCAGCCTATGATGCGGAACATCCTGATCAGCCGTCTGCACCGTTTGCGGTAAACCAGATCGTGCACAAGTCCAATGACAGACTGCAGCACGACGTGGAAATGTGCGTGAAATACAAGGTACCGATTGTGATCACATCGCTGGGCGCGCGGCGCGATGTGAACGATGCGATTCATTCCTACGGCGGCATTGTGCTGCACGATGTGATCGACCAAAAATTTGCGCGTAAAGCCGTTGAGAAAGGCGCCGATGGTTTGATTCTGGTGTGTACCGGAGCCGGTGGCCATGCGGGCGTGCAGTCGCCATTCGCACTGGTGCAGGAAACCCGTGAATGGTTTGACGGGCCAATCGCACTGTCAGGCAGTATCGCTACGGGTAATTCTGTTCTGGCTGCGCAGGCGATGGGGGCGGATCTGGCATATATCGGCTCGGCCTTCATTGCGACGAAGGAGGCCAATGCAGCGGAAGCCTACAAGGAAGCCGTCGTGGCGAGTAAAGCCGGCGATATCGTGTATTCCAACCTGTTTACCGGCGTGCACGGCAACTATCTGCGTTCTTCCATCGAAGCGGCTGGCATGGACCCGGACAATCTGCCGGAATCCGATCCCAGCGCGATGAATTTCGGTTCGGGCGGCAATACCAAAGCCAAAGCCTGGAAAGATATCTGGGGCTCTGGCCAGGGCATTGGCGCCATCAAACAGATCAGCAGCACGGCTGACTATGTTGCGCGTTTGCGCGCCGAGTATCAGGCGGCGAAACAACGCATCTGCGGCAGCAAGTAAGCGCGTGTGATTCGGGGTGTCAGGCCGGTAACGGACTAATGCCCCGCAAGCTCATATCCTGCAATACGTCCCGCAGCGTTTCCTCCACCGGGCGGAATTCCAGTCCCAGTTCTTTCCGACTTTTTTCCGGATTGAAGTGAGTGCGACCTTCTTCCTGTTTCAGCATCCGAATCGAACCCAGGCTGATCAGAATCGGTTTGTGCGTCAGCAGCGCGTACACTTCGCTTAGCAATGCCACGGTCAGAATGACGGGATAGGGAATGGCGCGGGTGGGACCTTTTATGCCGGATGTCTCAGTTAGCTTCTCCGCCAGTTGCCGCATGTCCATGTAGCGTCCTGCGGCGAGATAACGCTCACCATTGCGACCGACGCGCGCGGCCTGAATTTCAGCGAAGGCCACGTCGCGGGCGTCCACCACACTGAACGATCCTGGCGGAATACCCGGCAGTTTGCGCTGCAGAAAATCCTGTACCAGTTGTCCTGAGGATGTTGGGCCGATATCGCCGGGCCCGAACATCCAGCCGGGCAGCACGAACGTAATGTGCATGTCGGGATTTTGGTTTAGGAACTCCCGCACGGTGTTTTCTGAGAGGATTTTGCTGCGGTAGTAATCGTCGGCGTCTTCGATGCGACGATCCATGGTTTCGTCGATTGGCGATCCTTTGGGACCGGTGAGCACCGCCACGCTGGACGTATGCACCATGCGGCGAATACCCGCATCTTTCGCTGCTTCGAGCAGTTTGCGCGTGCCAATCACGTTGGTCTGATACAGTTCGTCCCAATGCTTGCCGCCCTTGTAGCTGTCGCGGAAATACGCGGCGGTATGAAACAGCACGTCCACATCATTCAGATGTTGGCGGAAGCCGTCGACATTGTTCATGTCGCCCACCACGATTTCGACTTTCAATCCCTCGAACTGCGCCTTTGCTTTCTCGGCCGAGCGGGCCAGCGCTTTGACACGAATGCCTTGCTCCAATAGCAAACGGACCAGATTGTTTCCCAGTAGTCCGGTGCTTCCGGTAACAAAAGCTGATTTGAATTCGTACATGGCATCACTCCCTGTGCGCGTAGATGAAACGAATGGTATCCGTTGGCCATTGTACTGAACGTCCTATCAATAACAAGGCGATGATCCTGCTGCTTAATATTGTGCAATGTTGCAGTTTTCTGAGTTTTGGTTGTGTCGACTGACCATTCTGTTATGCATTTTCGGCCAATCGGCGCGCAATACCGGAATACGGTCGCATTGATGGACGAATGTCCGTTTTATCCAAGTTGTCTATTCCTAAATTTTCTTACAGTGACCCGCGATTCAATGATGATGGGAATAAGAGGAGATCCTATGCGTGTGCGGGACATGGGGCTGGTGGGTTGGATTGGATGTTTTTGCCTGGGATTAACGTTGACGGCGTGCAAGGCGACACAGCCGGTGGCGATGAATATGGATTTGCCAGAATTGGGAGACGGTAGTGGTGATTTTTATGCCAACGGTTTTCCCTCCGACCTGCGCAGAGGAGAGGATGGCCGCATCGATATCGCCAATTTTCCGCGCCAGTGGCATCTGCTAACCCGTCGCTATGTGCAGGCGATTCCGGATCATGCCCAAGGTTTCTACACGATCGGACCAGTGTATTTGCCGCTTACGGGTCCATTGCAGATGGAAGCCGTGTCGGACTGGGATGCGGATTTCGCCAGCCCGCAAGCATCGATTCAAGTGGTCGATGTGGACCTGGATTCACCCGAGTATGGTCGCCGTTTCCCGCTGGAGATCACGCAAACTAAACGGCAGGATTCCTACCGACCTCGCTACCTGCTGCAATTGTTGCCAACCGTGGGGGTGAATTTGCGCCCTAATACAACTTACGCCGCGCTGGTGATGGACACGGTACCCGTGCCGGTGGAGTCGAGCTTGCTGCAGAATCCTCAGTTGGCAGCCGTGCTGGCAACGGACAGTGATGATTCCGCGCTGACGGAATCTGTTCGCGCAGTGTATGCACCGCTGCGGGATTTTCTGTTGCACGAAAATATCGCGCCGCAACATGTTATTGCGGCAACGGTCTGGACCACCGGAGATCCCTCAGTTCCATTGCGTCGAGGCGCGGAGGCGGTGGCCCGCGCTGCGGACGCATTGGAAACGCTGCCCGTGGACGGTTTGCACTGGCGGGAAGAATATCCGGATTACTGCGTGATTGAAGGCTATGTACAGTTGCCCGGTTTCCAAACCGGTCATGCACCTTATGCGGTGCAGGGCGGTAATATTGAATGGGATGCGCAGGGGCAGCCTATCGAGCAATACCGGCGTCGCGCCAAATTTGTGGTCACCATTCCCAAAACGGTAACGATGCCGGAACAGGGTTTTCCGTTGCTGTCGTTTATTCACGGCGCTGGCGGCACAGCGGAGCAGGTGTTCGACAGAGGCCGTTTCGTGAAATTCGATCCGCTCACGCCTCCTTATTATTTGGGTGAAGCGGGCAATGGTCCGTCACAGATTGCAGCGGAACGGGGCTGGGCGAGTTCGGGTCTGGCAGGGCATCTTTCTTATGATCATTTGGGCGGTGCGTTGGCCAACTTGCAGGGCTTCTTGTTCGGTTACAACCTTTTCAATCCGGTGGGCTTGTACAACAGCGATTATCAGTTGACGTGGGAGCGGATTTTTTTCCGCCGCGTATTGGAAAAACTGCGCCTGGATGCCAGCCTTTGCCCCGGTGCTGATCCGGGCGCCAATCAGACCGCATTCCACTTCGACAGTCACATGGAAGTGAGCATGGGACAATCCCACGGCCACTGGGTTAACACGTTGCAAGCGGCAGCGGACCCGCGGCCTTTCCAGGGCGTGATATTTACTGGAATGGGTGGTTCCTGGACCAAGATACTTACCAGCGGCAACTATTATCGGGAAGTGTTGGCGGCAATCGTAGCGACACTACCATTGGGTGAGCGACTGGATGACGCGCATCCATTCCTGATGTTAACGGAATGGTTATTGGGCAGCGCAGATTCAACTCTGTTTGCAGACAGTATCCTGCGTTACCCCACCAAACAGCCGCCTCATGTGATTGCCTTTTCGGGGCTCAATGATCATGGCAGTGCGGAAACGACCCAGCGTGTGCATCTGATGGCGACGGGGATCGATTTGGTCGGGCCAGACTTGGGCCGTACTTACGACACGACCTTGTTCCCTCATATGGCGATTGCCGGGTTGAAACAACTGCAATACCCGGTGGTGAACAATGTTGAGGTGCCCGGCTACGGGCCGCGCACAGCAGTCGTCGGGCGTTACAGCAATCCCAACTGGATAACGCTGCAAAATGGTCACGATGTCACGTTTGAAAGTGAGGGAATCAAGCACCTGTACGGCTGTTTCCTGCAGCATTTGGCGGAAGGTCGGGCGCCCGTGGTGACGGAAGGTTATGCGCAGGGTGGACCTTGTTTGTAAGTGCGGCACGAATCACCCACCAAGCGCCCAGAGCCGCAATCAGGTGTTTGAGCGTGTGGCCGCTGATCGTGCCAGTCAGTTGAAAAATGGTCTCGTCATTCAGCTCGAACAGCTTGGCCGCCAGATATGCCAGTACGGTGGCCACCAGCCAGCGTTTCTGCAACCAGCGACTTTCAAACAGGAAGAGCATCAACACCACCAAGGTCAGCGGCAGGAATTGGAACGTGGCGTAAATGCGCAGATCACCGAATCCTTGCAGCTCCGTCATGCGCCAATACAGCACGGAAAAGGTGCCCATCACTATCATGGGCACCAGAATTTTCTGTGCTATTGGATACCCGATATGTGAAGCCAGCACCAAGCAGAAAAATAAGCTGAAGGTAAAGGTCATGGGCAAGCGGTCCCAGAACAGGCTCATATTATCGGGTGCAAGATGGTAGATGATGGAACCGCAGCCGGTAGCGATCAGGCTTAATGAGTAAAGTTTCAGCCAGAGCGACAGGGGATTCGGTAACGCGCACTGTGCTTTGATGCGCCACCAACCGACGATTCCTGCCAACACAAAAGCGAGGTTCGACAAAACATCTGCCGCTTGTGGAATAGACCCCAGAGCGCGTTGATCGGCGAAACGATGATAGTCCAGTGATTGCGCAAAGGCCGGTGCCAGCAGCGTGGCGCTGACGCCGCCGGCAAACGTCACCAGTAACAGGATATGGCGGTAGTCCAGCGTCATAAATATTTACTCAGAAGAAACGTCAGTCAGAAAAATAAAGCAGGCGGATAAAGTTGGGGGCGTGTTGCCACGCCCCCGTGCGCTCCGGTGGAAACTGCGGTTATCCGCCGGACCGTCAGGCCGCTCGCTGCTTTCTGAGCCGCTCCAACACTGCATCGGCATCGTGCTTGCCGGTTTTGATTCCAGCCTGTTTCAGTCGTGCATCCAGTTGCTCACCCGACATCTCGGCGTTGATTTCACTCAGCGCTGCGTCCATGTCAGCTGCACGGTTCTGGCGTTTCTGGATTTTCTCCAGGGAGCCAGCCATGTCCTGCAACGAACTGGTCAAGCCACTCGAATAGCCCTTCAATTGCCCCAGCGCTTTTTGAGCACTGTCATTGGCTTTGGCCAACACCAATTCCCGCTGATAGCGCTGGATCGACTGGGCCGCAATTCGTAACTGCCGTTTCAACTGGATTTCCTGTTGTTGCAGGTAATCCGCCTGTTTACGCTGGTCTGCCAGCACGGCTTCATCGTCTGCAATCAGTGTGGCAAGATCCTGAGCCAGTTGATCTTCATTTTTCTCCAGCGCCGCCAGTGCTTGGCGTTCCTTGTTGGCGATGTTTTCCTCCAGCGCCTGATTGTGGCGCTGCAGTTGTTTTTTCTCCGCCATCACCGTAGCCAGTTGAAACTTGGCTTGAACGATGGCGTTTTCGGCATCGCGAATTTCCTGTTCGAAGATGCGAATCGCATTGGCATCCACGATGTGTTCCAGGGGCTCGGTTGCAGTAGCGCGAAACAGGGTATGCAATTTCATCCACAGACTCATGGCAATTACTCCGCAAATTCTTTAATCAGTTGCTTGGTTTTGGCTTCGGAAATTTTGTGAATCAGGCGCTGGCTTTCGTGCTCGTCACGCATGGTTTTCGACAGCGTGATGGTGGTGCTCACCAGGAACAGCGCGCAGATGCCCATGTAACCCTTCACCAGTAGGTCGATGGGGGCAAACAGAATTCCGACGGTGGTGGCCAGCAGGGCGATGGCGAATGAGGTTTTAACGAAGAACAGCCAGCCACCTGAGTTGCTTTGAATGTTGTCCAACATGTTCGTAGCTCCGGTTTAGAGGGTTGTAGAAAGCAGCGGGATCAGTATCGGTGGCAGGGTCGTATTAGGCTACCTTTCCCTTGAATGTCGCAGAATAGGCTGCTATAGGTATCGTATAGTGATACTTTTTAGCTTATCTGAGGTGCTCATGGCCCAAACCATCGCTCTGATCGATGCCCTGAAGCGCGTACTGCGGGAGCAGGGGATTACCTATACCGAGGTGGCGCAGCGGCTGGGGTTGTCGTTGCCCAGCGTGAAGCGGTTGTTTGCGGAACGGCAATTCACGGTGCAGCGCCTGGATCAGGTCTGCGAGCTGGCCGGCGTTGAATTTGCCGATCTGGTGCGGCGGATGCAGGCGGACAAGGAAATCCATCAGCTATCCTGGGAACAGGAGCAGGAATTGGTGTCTGATCTGAAGCTGTTGATCGTGGCGGTCTCAGCCCTGAATCGTTGGACGTTCCACGATATTCTGGCCGCCTACCGGATTCGGGAAACCGAATTGATTCGACGCCTGGCGCAACTGGATCGCATGAAATTGATCGAGCTGATGCCGGGCAATCGCATCCGCCCGTTGGCCTCGACGGATTTTCACTGGCAGAAGGGTGGACCCATTCAGCGCTTTTTCGAGGCGCAGGTGCAGCGGGATTTTTTCCAATGCACGTTCGACAAGCCGGGGGAGCTGCGTTTGTTCGTCACGGGTATGCTGTCGCGTCAGGCCAATGCTCAGCTCCAGCAGAAAATGCAGCGTTTGGCGCAGGAGTTTCGTGGTCTGCATCAGGAGGATCAGTCGCGCCCTTTGTCAGAGCGGTTCGGCACTAGCCTGGTGCTGGCCATGCGACCATGGGAACTAGAGATTTTCCGCCAGTATCGGAAGCCTGAAAGCGACAAACCGTTTTGACCATTGCTTCCAAATTGCGGTTTTCTGTGATCATTGGTCAGGGCGACCGCAAATTTGGCGCGTTCCGTCATTTGCAAGGACGCCGGTGGCCGCTACTCTCGCTGAGGTTTTTTGGCTCACGTCCAGGTAGACAAAAAAGGGGAATTCCGTGAATAACGACTGGATCTATGGCAACGCCCGTCAACTGCTACAAGGCCTGCAGAAAGGTGAAATCAGCAGCCGTGAACTGCTGGAAACCTACATCGCGCGGATCGAGCGATTCAATCCGGAATTGAACGCGGTGGTGGCGAACGATTTTGCCAATGCACGCCAGCGCGCGGACGAGGCGGACGCAGCCAGGGCCAAAGGTGAATCCTGGGGGCCCTTGCACGGATTGCCCATCACGGTGAAGGACACCTATGAAGTGCCGGGCATGCCTTGCACCGCAGGCGCATCGTCACTGCGTAACCATATTCCCAAGAAACCGGCCGTTGCGGTGCAAAAATTACTGGACGCAGGCGCCATCGTGATCGGCAAAACCAACGTGCCGGTGTTTGGGGGCGATCTGCAAAGCTACAACAAGGTTTACGGCACTACGCATAACCCCTGGAATAAAGCGCTGACGCCGGGTGGCTCGTCGGGCGGTTCAGCTGCGTCGCTCGCGGCGGGTTTTTCCCCATTGGAATTGGGCAGCGATATCGGCGGCTCGATTCGTATTCCGGCGCATTTCTGCGGTGTTTACGGGCACAAGGTGACGCACGGCATCGTCTCCATGCGCGGCCACATTCCGGGCCCCCCTGGTGGATTGGGCGAGCCCGATCTGGCGGTGGCTGGGCCGATGGCGCGTACCGCTGAGGATTTGCAGCTGTTACTGGATGTAGTGGCGGGTCCATCGCCGCTGATGCAGCCGGGTTGGCAATTGAAGCTACCTGCTCCCAAGCAGAAAAAGATCGAAGATTTCCGCGTACTGCTGTGGATCGATGATCCGCTGTGTCCCATCGACCAGCGCATGACTGCCATTTATCAGCAACTGCGAGTTGCACTGGAAAACGCCGGTGTGAAAGTGACGCTGGGCTCTCCGTTGGGGATGGGCCTCAATGATTTCTATCCGCTGTACATGAATTTGATGGGCAGCATCATGGGGGCAGCACGCAAGAAGCTGGAGCGTCGCTTGATGGGATGGTCTGCGCCGCTGTTGGAAAAAATCAGCCAGCGGTTCGATATTCCCAAAGCGTTCGAGCATTTCTTTACCGGTGCAGCACAGAGTCATGTGGACTGGCTACGGTTTGACGAAAAACGTCGTCGCGTTCGCGAGAAGTTCGTGAAAGTGTTCGATGAGTACGATGTGATTTTGATGCCACCCGCTGCAACCACCGCGCTGCCGCATCAGCATCAGCCTGAAATGCCGTTACGCAAAATCAAGATCAACGGCCAGACGCGTCATTATCCCGATATGCTGATCTGGATTTCTCCCGCTACGCTGATGGGCTTGCCGGCTACTAGCGCGCCGGTGGGTGTGACACAAGACAATTTGCCGGTGAATGTGCAGATCGTCGGTGCGCCGTTCCAGGATAAAACAACGATCAAGTTTGCGGGATTACTGGCGAAAGTGATGGGTGGGTTTGTGGCGCCGCCGGGGTATTAGAATCTGAGAAATTGCTCGAGTTGGTAAACGCGCGGGTGTTGTCGAATATTGGATAGTGGTGGAAAAAGCAGTAGTGCGCAGTGCGGTCTCGCGAAGCGCAGGAGGCGGACTCAGGTTTCCGGACACGCCACAAGTACGTCCCTGTAGGCTCGTCAGCGGC
>DATLII010000097.1:0-6343 GCA_035539495.1 Dongiaceae bacterium | reverse complement strand
GTGCAGGCTGTTGTTCCAAAGCAGGCTGGTCCAAAACCGGCTGCTCCGATGAATCGACGGCCCCCGTTTCCTGAAACAGACACTGCAAACGGGTTTTGCCTTGGCAACGGCTTTTCTTGTGCAGCACTTTGCGCGCCGCCACACCACCCATATCCGGGCTGGCCAGAAACGCGCGAAACTCCGGCGACTCCCGCAACAAGTAACGCCCGATCCAGATCAGACGGGTGATTTCGTCGTTCGTCAATTCCAGACTGGTAGGCAGATTATTGAAGAAACGGCGGAACTGATCCTGTGCCACCGCCTGGAAATTTACTTTCACCAGATGGAATTGCATATCCAGTTGGCCCTCTTCCGCCTGCTGTTGCACCTGCTCCAGCACCGATTCCATCAGCGCTTCAGTCTCGGCCGTGTAGCGATCAATCTGGGCTGACGACACGGCGTCCACCGTCACAGCCACCGACGGCTTTTTCGCGCTGGCATCGATGGGCCGCTCCGGTTGCACCTGCGCATTCACTTCCAGCACCACCACATGACGTGGCAGCGGCCGCTCCCGACGCCGGGGATCGAAATCGAATAACGCCAGCCGATCGATGGTGGCGCGCAAACCCAAGTTATCGGAAATACCACCGTCGATCAGATGAATGTAAGGGCGGCTCTGCGCATTCTGATAGCTCTTGAGAGAGCTCACCAGCAGCCGCTCTCGCACACTGGGAAATTCTGCCTGTTGCAACTTGGGCCAGAGCAAGCCGGCACTGGGATCGCAATGTCCGGCATGATTTTTCAACACCACACTGGGAAACAACACCGGAACCGCCGACGAAGCCGTAACCGCGCTGGCCACTTTCACCGAATCCAGATCAGAACAGATCAAATCGAAATACAGCTGAGTGAATGCAAAACGATTGCCCTGGCTCAGATCGGTGGCATTGATTTCAATGAAGGGATAAGGACGCATATCGGCAAATGTTTTGCCGCGAAAAATCTGCTTGTCATAATAATCGATCGCCATCTCGGTGCGATCCATGCCGGAGAAGGCGCTGTTGAACCAGTTGATGGGATTGATCACCCGCTGGATCAGTTTGCCCTGCACACTCTGGCGCAGAAAGTCTTCCTCGTAACGATCGAACAGCTCATAGCCGAACAGACCATAGTAGGCCGCGGTGAAACTGCCGCCGGACACTGAGCTGATATGATCCACTTCGTCCAGCAGCCGTGTCTCGCGACCGTTGGTGTGCAACCAGGTATCACGCAATTCCTGCATCACGCCGTAGGACAGCGCGGCCGCCCGGGTACCACCGCCGGAAAACGATACCACCAGCGCCACATCTCCCAACGATCCAGGCCGCTCCATGCCCCGATAGCCATGACTGTTATCAATGGCATCAATTGCCGTGTTGGAAGGCGCATACAAAGTGGTACAGCCGCTCAGGATCAGAAACAGCGACAACAACGGGCCACGCAAATACACAGACCGGACCGGCATCGACCTCTCCAGGCAATAGCGCACGTATCAGCACGCACAGACAATGGGGAATCGAACATGATAGGCGGAAAGGGGGATCGGGCTCAAAACCCAATGCAGATGATGGCGCTGAAAAAGAAAAAGCCGGGGCGAACCCCGGCAAACGCACCATGTGTTGACTGAGTGTGGGGGCGCACTGGGCGATCCGACCAAACCTGTCACGAGAAGGACAAGGTTGTAGAGAGGAGAGAGAGGGGCCATGACGATCACCGCACCAGGCGGCCGGACCATTACGCTCACCACACGCAACGAATAATAATCATTATCATTCGCATGCGCAAGCCTCGGCGCGAAAAATTTTCGCTGTACACACATCGTTTACTTTGTGACCAGAAAAACGCTATCCTTTGCCCCGCTACCGCTCATTGCTTAGTAGGGCTTTCCCATGACCATCCTCTGCCACATCAATGACATCGACGACGACAGCGCCCAGAGCTTCGACGTCGACGATCGCAATATCTTCGTGGTGAAAAAATTCGGCCAGGTGTTCGTTTACCTGAACTCCTGCCCCCACATCGGCATTCCGCTTGAATTCCTGCCCAACGATTTTCTCGACACTGAAAAGCGTTACATTCTCTGCTCCAATCACGGTGCGCTGTTTGAAATCGAAAACGGCGATTGCATCGCCGGCCCTTGCGTAGGCCAGCCACTGGAAGCCGTACCATTCAAAGTGGAAGACGGCCAGATCCGTTTGATTTGATTTTGTTGTTGCAGCCGCGCGTCATTGCCGGCTGCTTTTTGTTTTTTGGAAGGGACCGTGGATACATCCAGCATTAGTTTCACTGCACTTTATACCGGTCACGTCTGGTACAAGCATGGCATGTCGGCGCGCTTCTTCACCTCGCATCGGGGTGATCTGATGTACAACGCCGTGAAGCCCATCAATTTCGTCGGCGAACATCTGCTCGGCATGAACCTGAGCCACATGTTGCTGCAGCGGCATCGCATCATCGATCATCGGATTTCCCAACTGATCGAGCAGGAAGGCATCACGCAGATTCTGGAAATCGCCTGTGGCCTGTCACCGCGCGGCTACAAATTTTCGCGCCAGTATCCGGGCTTGCATTATGTGGAAGCGGATTTGCCAGACATGGCTTCGCGTAAACAATCTCTATTGTTGCAGCACAAAGGTTTTGGTCCTCATCATAAGGTGGTGCCGTGCAATATTTTTGAAAACGGCGCGCCCCACGGATTGGATTATGTGATGACGCAGGTGCTGGAGCCGGGTCGGCCTACCATCGTGGTGACAGAAGGGCTGGTGAATTATTTTGATCTGAAGACGATTTCCGGATTCTGGCGTCGGCTGGCGGAATTGGGCCAACAATTTCCCGCTATGTTCTACGTAACCGATCTGATCCCGGAAGTGGCGCAGCCTGGCAAACGAGTGGCGGTCAACGTCGCGAGGAATTTGATGGGCAGACTGACCCGGTCCCACGCCACCCTGCACTATCGCAACGATCCAGCAATCGAGCGGGGTTTTCTGGATTGCGGCTTCAAGGCAGTGACTGTGCACCAGCCGGAGGATTTTTACGACACGCTGGATATTCCACGCAGCCCCATTGATAGTTATGTGAGGGTTGTTGAAGCGAAGTGCGGCTAAGGCGATTTCGGACGATAACAACCAGCAGGTGGGTACAGCGCCCATCGCGGAAATGAAAAAGGGCCACAATGCGATGGCCCTTTTTGTTGACGCTGCCGGGAACTACAGGCTTAGAAGTTCAGCTCAGCCCACACCCAAACCTTGTCAGCGTTCTTCTTGCCAGACACCAGCACATCCGCATCATCAGCTTGTTTGTAGTCGCCGTACTTGGCACCCAGGGTCCAGTTAGCGCCGAGGGTCTTGATAACCTGCACGCCCGTTTCCTCGCCCAGATCCAGCGTTCTGCCCAGGGGGAGTGACTCCACATCGGATTCGTATTCGTGATACTGGAACAGAATCTTGGTGGTCCAGGCATTCAGATCGAAGCCCAGCGACAGATAAACGTCCTCCAGACCCTGGTTGGGTGTCACCAAGAACTGATCCACCCAGCCATTGAATATATGCTTGGTAGCATAGGGCGTCTGGAATGCGTAGAGGCCAGTGTTATTGTTGCCTGTCCGACGGTCCTCGTCCGCTCCCAGCAACTCATAGCCAATGATCGGCGTGAGCGCGTAGGCACCGCCGCCAAAGGTCCAGGCCACCCCCAGTTCACCGAGGTTGTATTCGGTCTTGTAATCCTGACGGTTGAGTAGCTCGACCTTCTGCTCCGCATATTCAGCGCGATAGAGCAAGCGCAAGGGCACAGTCGTCGGCAGGATGTAGCCACCATCGAAGCGCAGGCCCACTGTTTCATTAGTGGCAAAACGCAGTGCAGGATTCAGCAGCAGTTGCTTGGCCGCTGTATCCTCCTCACTTTTCAGATAGTAGGAATAGCCAATGAACTTACCCCAAGTGAAACCATTGTAGGACACGTTGAACAGGTTATCGCTCATGTCAGCATCGAATACGTCCGTAATGCCGTACACTCGGTCAACATAGGCATAGGAAAAAGTAAAGTCGGTCAGCCCGGTATACGCAGCAGTGAACGCATCAAACACCTGCTCATCCTGACGGAAACCCACGTTGCCGATAAAACGCTGGTTGTCATACATGATGCGCTGGCGACCGGCGATCAGATCAAGCCGGGAAATACCGCGATAACGGATCTGGGCCCGGTTCAATTCAGTCACTTCCGGATCAGCAATAACAGCGTCGCCGGTATTAGCAGGCACCGGCGGCGCCGGCAACTGATAGGTATCCATTCCACCCAGCGCATGAACATCTTCAAATTCAATCAACGCGGTGAAACCAGCAAATGGTGCGGTTTCATAGCCCACTCGCGAACGAATTGTCATGGCTTCTGCTTTGCCGTCAAACGCTTCGTCATCCACGTTCTCATAACGCAGACGTTCGTTCACGAACGCCTTACCGGTAGCCAGTGATTCAGTAAACGTTTTAGCTGCTACAGGAAACGGAGACAAAAGCAGGGCCGTAGCGGGTATTACTACCCGCTTCTTCAGTGTGAACATGGTTTACTCCTCAGGTCGGTTCAGTCTTATTTCAATGCGAGTTGCAATAGAATCAGGACACCACTTTCAACCGTGGCGATTTTTCTGCATTAACGTCATTCTTTTTTTTGGCATGCTGGGCGAAGTCCTCTACTTTGCGTTGTTTTTCATAGAGGAATGCCAGCACTTCGTGACGCAAATGGTTGTAATGGGCATCGTCCGCCAACTCCAGCCGGTTGCGCGGCCGGGCCAGATCGATTTCCAGAATCTCGCCGATGGTGGCGTTCGGGCCATTGGTCATCATCACGATACGATCCGACAGCAGCACTGCTTCGTCCACATCGTGGGTGATCATGATCACGGTATTGTTAAGGGTCCGTTGAATTTCCATCAACGAATCCTGCAGGTGAGCACGGGTCAATGCATCCAGTGCGCCGAACGGCTCATCCATCAGCAGCACCTGGGGTTGCATGGCCAGCGCACGGGCAATACCCACCCGTTGTTTCATACCGCCAGAAATTTCGTGGGGCAACCGGTGCAGCGCATGACTCATGTGCACCAATTCCAGATTGTGCTCGATCCACTCTTTCATTTCCGCGCGGGATTTTTTGCCGCGGAATACTTCCTTCACCGCGATTTCCACGTTTTCATATGCAGTCAACCAGGGCAGCAACGAGTGGTTCTGGAATACCACCGCGCGCTCGGGGCCTGGCTCTGTCACTTCGCGTCCACTCAACACCACGCCGCCAGTAGTCGCTCTCAGCAAACCTGCGACAATGTTCAACACGGTGGATTTGCCGCATCCAGAGTGGCCGATCAGCGACACAAATTCGCCATCCGCCACTTTCAGATTCACATTCTCCAACGCTTTGAAGCTACCTTTCGGCGTTTTGAATTCGATGCCAACCTGGGTCAATTCAAGCAGGGTTTTCATACTTCGTTCCTCGTTCGAAAAAGTGACGGATCAGCGGGTGATGGCCTGTTTGTCCCAGGAAACCCGGCGTTGCAGCATCAGCATGCCGCGATCCAACAGATAACCGATCGCGCCGATGGTGAGCACCGCCACCATGATGCGGCCCAGCGAATCAGAGCTGCCATTCTGGAATTCATCCCATACGAATTTGCCCAGGCCCGGATTTTGCGACAGCATTTCCGCCGCAATCAGCACCATCCACGCAGTGCTCAGGGACAGGCGCAAACCGGTGAAAATCATCGGCACCGCTGCTGGCAGCACAATCATGCGCACATGACGAATCCAGTTCAGGCGCAATACTTTGCTCACGTTATTCAGATCGGAACTGACCGATGCCACACCCACTGCCGTATTCAGCACGGTGGGCCACAAACAGCACAGCATCACCGTGACCGCCGAGGTGACATAGGATTTCGGCACTTCCGGATGCACGTTGATATAGATGGAACTCACCACGATGGTCACCAGCGGCAACCAGGCCAGCGGCGACACCGGTTTGAACAATTGAATGATGGGGTTCACTGCGTTGTAGAGCGGCCCGCTCAAACCAATGGCGATGCCCAGGGGAATTGCCACCAGCGCAGCCAGAAAAAAGCCGGTAAACACGGTTTTCAGACTGGTGAAGATCTGATTGAAGAACATCGGCTTGCCCGGATAGTCCCGGATCATCGTTTTATAGTTGGGATCCTTCGCCAACATCTCGGCATTGCGCTTTTCCTGCCGGTCATAAAAATCGGCTTCGCGTTGCTTTTCTTCCTGAAATTCCACGACCAGGCCTTCCAGCTGGGTGAACACTTGAGCCGGGCCAGGAAATTTTCCCA
>DATLII010000096.1:0-4906 GCA_035539495.1 Dongiaceae bacterium | reverse complement strand
GCTGAAAAAGCTCGGCATGATTTGCGAGACGGCGGACAACGGCCAGACCGCGTTGGAATTGCTGCGGGACCATCACCCGCGTTTCGATCTGGTTTTGATGGATTGCGAGATGCCGGTGCTGGACGGCTATGCCGCCGCCCGCGCTCTGCGTGATCACGAGCGGGAACAACGCTTGTCGCCGCTGCTTGTGATTGCCTTGAGTGCCCATGTTTTGCCGGAGCATCAAAACCGGGCCCGGGACTGTGGCATGGACGACCACCTGGCCAAACCGTTGGAGTTTGGCGCCCTGAAAGCCAAGCTGACGGCCTGCCTGGAAACAGGGCTTTTGAGCACGGCCGTTAACTGACCGTTCTGGCTGATGTTTCCGGACTGGCCAACCGACGATCTGACCTGACTGGCGATCCGTACTAATTAATAGGGTTATTAATAACAAAGCGCCATAAGAACCCTGCCGCCGGGACTATGTCCTATAGTTTACGGTGGCTAATCCGACTGATGATCGCAATTGTGATGTGGATGTACACAATCCGAAGCACTTCCCCGAACCTGCTGCTGCGCCTGATTATTCTGGCGTGGGCCTTCCTGTTGCCGTCTGCCGCCCAGGCACTGCAACCGGTTGCCGTGGAGTCGGGTTTCCAGGAAATCCGCCTGGGGCCGCAATTGGATTTCATCCTGGACGACAGCGACAAGATGACCCTGAACGACGTGCGCCGCACCAACGCGCCCTGGCAACCGCTGGGGACGGACATTGCGTCGTTCGGTTTTAATAAGCATCCACTGTGGCTAAAGCTGGAATTGACCAGCACCAGCACAATTCCCCTGCATCTGCTGCTGATCCTGGATTACCCGGTGCTGGATCACATCGCCATTTATCGCATCCGCGGCGGGCAAAGCATCGAGCAGGTGGAAATGGGCGACACCCTGCCCTTCGATCAGCGTCCGCTGGATCACCGTCTGTTTTTGTGGCCGCTGACCCTGGACGCCGGCAACACGACCCTGTACCTGCGCGTGCAAACCGGCGGCTCCCTGCAGGTGCCTCTGCGATTGTCGGACCGTGAATTCTTTTACGAACACCAGTTCGACGATACGCTGATCCAGGGTTGGTATTTCGGCATCATGATGGTGATGGCGCTGTACAACCTGTTCATCTACTTCAGCCTGCGCGATCGCAATTACCTGACGTATACCGTCTTTGCCGCGGCACTTGCGCTGTTCGTCGCGAATATCAAAGGCTACTCGTTCCAGTATATGTGGCCGAACTGGCCGGCGTTGAATCAGATCTCGCTGCCGCTGACGATCGTCGCGCTGGGTTTTACCGGCACCGCCTTCACGATGGGGTTGCTGCGGGTAAAGCAGGATTTTCCCCGGCTGTACAAAGCGAATTACGCTTTTTACGGCGCTTATCTGGTGGCGCTGCTCTTCACGCTGTTTGCGCCTTATGAAATCAGCATTCGTGTGTGTGCGGTGGCGGCAGGTTCCGCTGCAATCGGTGGCTTCGGTGTCGGGCTTTATTTGGCGCTGCAGGGCGGCCGTACGGCGCGTCTGTACGTGCTGGCCTGGGGCGGATTGCTGCTGGCTACCGTGGTGCTGGCTGCCAGCAAGGGTGGATTGCTGCCTTCGGGGCCCGTGGCGGATTACGCGCTGCAGGTAGGATCGGCGGTGGAAGTGTTGCTGCTGTCGTTCGCGTTGGCCAATCGCATCAACGAGGAACGCGAAGCGCGGGAGCGAGCGCAGCAGGCATCGATTTTTCACGAGCAGCAATTGCGTGAAGAACAGCAACGTTATCTGCAGCTGCAATTCGACAAACAGGTGGAAGATCTGGAAGCGCGCCGCAAGGTGCTGGAAGCGGAAGCCGACAGCCGCGCGAAGAGTGAATTCCTGGCCACCATGAGCCACGAAATCCGCACGCCCATGAACGGTGTGTTGGGCATGGCCGAACTGCTGCAGGACACCAATCTGCAACCGCAGCAACAGCAATACGTGGATGTGATCACCAATTCCGGCCGCGCCCTGCTCAACATCATCAACGACATTATGGATTATTCGAAAATCGCTGCTGGCAAGATGGAGCTGGAGAAAATCGATTTCGATCTGGACAAACTGTGCCTGGAATGTGCGTCGGTATTTTCGGTGACGGCTGAACGCAAACGGCTGGAACTGGTGTGTTCGCTGGAGCCGGGTACTCCCACTTTCGTAAAAGGCGATCCCACCCGGGTGCGCCAGATTCTGCTGAATCTGCTGGGCAATGCATTCAAATTTACCAATGAGGGTGTGGTAAGCCTGCGCGTTCAGGAAATTCGCCATCCCGGCATCGATGGCGACGATAAGGAACACCTGCTGCGCTTCGAAGTGCGCGACACCGGCATCGGCATCAAGCCCGAAACCCGCGACAGCCTGTTCCAGATGTTCAGCCAGGGCGATTCCTCCACCAGCCGGCAGTTTGGTGGCACCGGTTTGGGTTTGAGTATTTCCAAGCGGCTGTCGGAACTGATGGGCGGCGAGATTGGCGTGCAGAGCGAATTGGGCAAAGGCAGCACGTTCTGGTTCACACTGCGCTGCGACAATGCCGACGATGCGTTTGTGCAGGAAAATTACGTGCCGCTGTCGGCGCTGAAAGGTCGCAAGATTCTGATCGTGGACGATTCGCCGGATTTTACCCAGGTCGTGAAAGAGCAAGTGGAATCCTGGGGCATGCGTGCGAAGGTGGCCTATTATGGCGACCAGGCACTGGCGTTGCTGCAAGAAGCCGCGGCGGCGGAAGATCCGTTTGAACTGGCAACCCTGGATATGGCCATGCCGGGGATGACGGGCCTGGAATGCGCGCAACGCATGCGAACCTTGCCGACGTTGCAAAACTGTCGCTGCATTCTACTGACTGCCATGCGCATGATTCCCGCCAAAGATGAACTGGCCGCTGCGGGCATTGAACTGGCAATGCAGAAGCCGGCGTCTGCCCGTGCTTTACGACAGGCACTGCTGGGGTTGTTGGAAGGCGGACCACTGGCACAACCGCACTATCACGAAGAACCGGGCACCAGTCCGTTAAAAGGCAAACATCTGCTGGTGGCGGAAGACAATTCCGTGAACCAGATGGTAATCGCCGGCATGCTGAAAAAGCTGGACGTGAACTACACCATTGCCGCCAACGGCGACATCGCACTGCAGCATCTGCAACGGGAAGGCGCCACGTTTGATCTGGTGCTGATGGATTGCGAAATGCCGCTGGTGGATGGTTACACCACGGCCAAGCGCTACCGGGAATACGAGAAACAGCATCATCTGCCGCGCTTGCCCATCATCGCCCTCACCGCCCATGTGCTGCAGGAACACCAGGCCCAAACCCAGCAGGCGGGCATGGACGACCACATCGGCAAACCGCTGGAATTCAATACGCTGAAGGAAAAACTGTTGCAGTATCTGGCGGACCCGATAGACCAGCGGCGGCGAACACGGATTTAAGCGCTCCGAGCGCCGCCATTAGCCTGCGCGGTATTTTTCAGCGCCCGCGCGCATGGCGCATAAAATATTCCCGATTCTGCTGCTTGCGGGTTTCATTTTTCTGCAGCAGCACGTACACCGCACCGGCACCACCATCCTGTTTCTGCGCGCTGTGAAACGCCATCACCTGGGGCAGACTGGGCAGCCATTTGTTGACGTAACTTTTCAGCAACGCCGGCGGATCGCTGCGCTCACCTTTGCCGTGCAGGATCATCAGGGTACGCAGACCGAAACGGGTGCTGTCCTGGATGAAATCGAATACTTCCTTACGCGCCTGCTGCAGGGATTTTCGATGCAGGTCCAGCACGGCCTCGGTGGCGTATTTGCCCAGCCGCAGTTTGCGATACACCCCTTCCTGCACGCCGTTGCGCTTGAATTCCAGAATGTCGTGAGGCCCCACCATTTCCACATATTCCGTGGACAGGTGGTTGGGATCGAGTTTGAGATCGGCCACCGCGGCTTCGCGGCGGGCCAGTTGGGCATCAGAGGGTGCGGACGGCTTCGGCGCAGCCACCACGGGTTGCTGTGGCTGCTTCTTAACGCCGGCCATTTCCTGCTGAAACAGTTCATCTTCTTCGTCGGGGATCATGCTACTGCGCCGGTTTGGGACTGATGCTAAAAAGATGGGGTATGGCAGGAATCCGGTCAAGAGGCTTGTGCTACCATCGCGCTCAATCGCTGCCTGCCGGAGTCGATATCCGCAAATGAATACCGACCTGATTATTGTGCTCTGCCTGCTGGGCGCGGCCATCGCGATGTTTGCCCTGAACCGGCCGCGCATGGATGCCGTGGCGCTGATCGTAATGACGGCGCTGCCACTGACCGGCATCATCAGCATGGCGGACGCACTGGCCGGCTTGAGCGATCCGAACATTGTACTGATCGCGGCGCTGTTTGTGATTGGCGAGGCGTTGGTCAGAACCGGTGTGGCACAGCGGCTGGGCGATCTGCTGATCCGTCAAGCCGGGCGCAATGAAACGCGGCTGATTCTGCTGCTGATGGTGATCGTGGCGGGCATCGGTTCCTTCATGAGTTCCACCGGCGTGGTGGCGATCTTCATTCCGGTGGTGTTGCGTATTGCCCAGAACACCGGCATTGCACCCGGACGCCTGATGATGCCGCTCAGCATGGCAGCCCTCATCAGCGGCATGATGACGCTGGTGGCCACAGCGCCCAATCTGGTGGTACACAGCGAACTGGAGCGTCATGGTTATGAAGGCTTTCAGTTTTTCTCGTTCACGCCGTTTGGTGTACCGGTGCTGGCACTGGCTGTTGTCTACATGCTGTTTGCACGGCGCTGGCTGGCACATACCACCGACACACCGAATGGCCCCGCCCGACCGCGCCTGGCCAGCTGGATTGCGGAATACCGGCTGACGAATCGCGAGTACCGTCTTAGCGTGCAGCC
>DATLII010000095.1:0-11395 GCA_035539495.1 Dongiaceae bacterium | reverse complement strand
GCGCAGTTCCGGATGGTGCCAGTGAGGCTGGCGTAAGAAGTGATCCACTTGCCGGTAATGAAATCAAAAATCAGGGAGCTGGTGCCGCCGCGGGTGGCTGGGTCGTAGTCCGCGAGAGTGGTCATGCGGATGCCGCTGCTGTCTTGCTCGTGGTTACGCACCAAAGCGATACGGCTGCCTTTTTCCGCTACTACCGCCATGCCATCGTGCAGGCCTGGAGTCAGGTTGCCGTCCGCCATCGGTTGGCCGGTCCAGCCGTAGGTGCGATAGGAAAATCCAGCGGGCAGCGCGATCAGTGGCAAGCCGGTGGTCAAGTCGTTCACGGGAGCGATCGGGCCGTAAGTATCATCATAAACGATGGCGGCGGAAGCATTGCTGGCCAAGGCGGTCAACGAAATGGCCGCGGCGCCGGTAACGCCACCTTTGACGAAATCACGGCGCGTGACCACGGGCTGTGCGCCCTCGGCGGACAGATTCTCTTCGATCAGTTTCTGGTTCATGTAATGGCTCCGTCTCTACTGGAAAAAATTGAAAGTGCGAAATTAAGTACGAAATAGGAGTGCGAATGCGGAAAATTTGCACAGGCGAAACGGTAGCGACTGAAGGCGAAAATTTTGTAACAGTGCGATTAAATTAAAAAAAATTCTGATGACGTTTTGGGCGAAAAAATGTTTCAGTTTTGCGCGGCGAGTTGGCGTGACTGATTACTTCAGGGCGCCATCTCGCCGGTTGTCATGGGTGTGGCGGCAATGCTGCGCTTTTCCGACCAGCGAATCAGCAGAATCGACATTTCGTACAACAGCACGAGCGGCGTCCCGAGCAGGATTTGCGACAACAGATCCGGTGGCGTCAGGAATGCCGCCACCGTATAAGCGATCACGATGGCATAGCGGCGCCATTGTTTGAGGGAATCTGACGTGATCAAACCGATGCGCGCCAGCAGCATCAAAACCACCGGCAATTCAAAGCAGGCACCAAACGCCATGATCAGTTGGATCACCAGACTCAGGTATTCGCCCACCCGTGGTTCCAGTTCAACCGGCACCGCCGTTTGTTCCGCGGTGGTTTCAAACCCCAGAAAAAACTGCCAGGCCAGTGGAAACACCACGTAATACGCCAGGGATGCACCCACTAGAAACATCACGGGTGTCATCCAGAAAAAAATTCGCAGCGATTTCTTTTCGTGGCTATACAAACCCGGCGCCAGGAATTTCCACAGCTGGTTGAGAATGAAAGGAAAGGTGGCGAACAGCGCGGTGAAGAAGGAAAGTTTCAGATACGTCAGGAAGGCTTCATGCAAGCCGGTGTAGATCATACGGCGGTGTCCGTTGTCACCGAGCGAATGCACTAACGGCTGCATCAGAAATGCGTAAATTTCCTGCGCGAAATAATAGGCGCCCATGAATGCCAGCGTGAAAAAGGCGAGGCACACCAGCAGCCGTTTACGCAATTCCAGCAAATGTGACAGTAGCGGTGCTTTGGCCAGTTCATCGGGAGTGGGAGCATTCACGCGCGGTTACTCCGCATCGGCTTTTTTTGCATCGGGCGCCGGCCCTGCCGCATCCATTGCTTTGCGCACATGGTCCGGCAACAGATGGGCGTAATCGGGTTGGCCGTTTGCGGGCGGTGGGTTGTCGATGCGATCCACCTCCAGCTCCAGTTTTTTCAGGGAAAACTGGGCGTCCTGGTACAGGCGGCGCAACTTGCCCTGAGCCTTACCCAGCCCCCGCGCCAGCTTTGGCAGATCACGGGGGCCGATAACGATCAGCGCCAGCGCCACCACAAACGCAATTTCGGACCAACCCAAATCGAACATATCAGGAGTCGATCTTGGCGGAATCGGGGGCAGGCGGAACCGGCGCGGTGACGGACGCCTGCGGCCGGGATTCCGCAGTATTGGCGCGAGCGGTGGTATCGGCGTCATCTTCGCGTAAACCGGATTTGAAGTTGCGGATGCCTTCCGCGATGTCGCCCATCAGTTGCGGCACTTTGCCTTTGCCGAACAACAGCAGCACCAGCACTGCCACCAGCATGATATGCCAGAAACTCAATCCCATTTGGCCATTCCTCTTTGGGTGTAAATTGGGGGATGAAGCGGAATGGCGGCGATGCTGTCACTTTTTTATGACGGCTTTATGAAGTTTGGTTGCGGACTGCGCAGATCGGGAGTGGTGCGCGTGAACGCTTTTCGGCAGAATGCAGATTCAATGCTGGCGCAGATGAATTCCGATTGCTTTTGATAAAGCCGGATACGTCTGATAAGCCCGGCCTACTGCGAGAAGGCGACCCATGACCACCAATGACACCCATTCCAAACTCATCGGTTACATCCTGTGGATTTTTGGTTTCATGGGCGCACACCGCTTTTATTACGGCCGGCAGATCACGGGCACCATCTGGTTCTTCACGTTGGGCTTGTTTTTCGTCGGCTGGATCATCGACCTGTTTCTGATCCCGTCCATGGACGCTGCCGCTGATCGCAAATACCAGGCCGGCAGCACCGACTACACCGTGGGCTGGATCTTGCTGACATTCCTGGGGGTGTTCGGCATTCACCGGTTCTATATGGGGAAGATCATCACCGGATTGATCTGGCTTCTCACCGGCGGTCTGTTTCTGCTGGGCTATCTGTACGATTACTGGACCCTGAATGACCAGATCGATGAGCTCAACCGCGGTAACGGCTAAGCCCCTCGATCACATGCATTAATCACTGCGCTTCAGCTTTTAGCGAAGTTGAAGCGCACGCCCGTCAGTTGCTCAGACACATCCCACAAGCGGCGCCCAATCTCCGGATTACGCGAGCGCCGGGTGGCATAAGCCTTCTTCGGGTGACCCCACATTTCATAGATGCCATCCGGGCCGATGTAATCGCCGCCTTCCACCTCGTGGCTGGTGGCGGCATACAGGCTGGGTAGCGCGCCATTCAGCGGGTTTTGCGCGATCAGCGGCGTCAGGAACTGCACCACCTTGCCCACAATTTGCGAACCGTTCTGCTCAAACCCCGGCACTGTCAGATTGGTGGACGCAACACCCGGATGCGCTGCAAGCGAGATGATAGGAGCACCGGCCGCGTGCAATCGACGCTGCAATTCCTGCGCGAACACCAGATTCGCCAGCTTGCTTTGGGCGTAGGCTTTCTGACGGCCGTAATCGCGATCCAGCCACAGATCATCAAAATGAATTTGGCCGCCACGGTGGGCGATGCTGCTCACGGTAACAATGCGGGCGCCCGGCGTATTCAGCAGAACCGGCAACAGCAAACCGGTCAGCGTGAAATGCCCCAGATGATTGGTGCCGAACTGGCTTTCAAAACCATCTACGGTTTTCAACTGCGGCAGCCACATAACACCGGCGTTATTGATCAGCAGATCCAGGGTGTCGTACTGCTCGCGGAACAGAGCCACCATGTCGCGGATCGAGGCCTGGCTGGCCAGATCCAGCGACAGAAATTGCAATTGCGCCCGGGGATACAGGGTGCGGATGCGGGCCATCGCCTCCAGCGCTTTGGCTTCGTTGCGGCAGGCGAGAATCACATGAGCATTGCGTTGAGCCAGTACCCGCGCCGTTTCATAGCCGATGCCGCTATTGGCCCCGGTGATTAATACCCGCTGTCCACTCAGGTCGGGAATGTTCTGTTCAGTCCAATGCTTTTGACTTGCCATGCGGTGCTCTCTCCAACGTTCCGCCCCACGATCGAACCTGCATGCTAGCAGCGGCGTTTTACCGACGGCAATGGGACATGACGACAGCTTTATGTGGTTGCACCACGTGTCCAGCGGGCCTGCTAGACTGAAAATAATCCCCTTCAGGAAGCAGTAACCCATGTCCAACAAACGCCGTCACCAGCGCACCAATTTGCGCTGCAAGTTCAAGGTCTGGAACGACACCCTGGAAGCCCTCGTCACCACCCGCGACATTTCCGATGGGGGTGTGTTTCTGGTCCTCGATTCCTCCATGACTTTGCCCATTGGCACCCGCTGCCAGGGGCAGGTGCAGGGGATGATGGCGGATGCCCCTATCGTCCAAATGGAGGTAGTCAGGATGGAGCCCACGGGGGTGGGTCTGAGGTTCATTCTGGATACCCCCTAGTTTGGCCTGGTAGCAGGCTTTCCCAGGGTTGCAAGGACCCCCAAACGCATATACCCTACCGACCTCGGCCGATCCAGCGAAGGAACGCCACACCCCTGAAACTCTGATACTTGTCAGTCATCAGTCAGGCCGCCGCGATTGCCTTCTTCCCTATGTTTACAGGTCAAGCGATAGGGAAGTGGGAGCAGGTAATCCGGTACCGTGTTTCAGGGCGATAAAGTGGCGACACTTCACGCCGGAAGAAAATGATCCAGCTTAATTACGCCAGTGCGCTGGCCTTTCATACAGGCTAGGGCAAGGGTGTGTTTGCGTGTCCGAATAGCACCGGGGACAGCTTTTGCTGGGGTGCATGCAAAACAAACGTCAACATTAGTGAGGGTTAACCATGCAGATTGGGATTCCAGCGGAAATCGTCGCTGGCGAAACGCGTGTGGCTGCCACTCCCGAAACGGTGAAAAAGTACGTCCAACTCGGTTATTCCGTGGTCGTGCAAACCGGAGCGGGTGTTGCTTCCAGCTACACCGACAGCGCTTACCAGGAAGCCGGCGCCACCATCGCGCCCACCGCAGCTGACGCTTATAAAGATGCGGAACTGGTATTGAAAGTTCGTGCCCCCCAGGCCGAGGAAGTAGGCCTGATCAAGAGCGGCGCTGCCGTTCTGGGCATTTACGCCCCTCACAGCAATCCGAACCTGGACGCTTACGCCCAGCGCGGCATTTCCTGCCACGCCATGGAGCTGGTGCCCCGGATCACGCGCGCCCAGAGCGCCGACGTGCTGTCGTCCCAGGCCAACCTGGCCGGCTACAAAGCCGTGCTGATGGCCGCCACTGAATACCAGCGTCTGTTCCCCATGCTGATGACCGCTGCCGGTACCGTTAAACCGGCCCGCGTGGTGATCCTGGGTGTGGGTGTTGCCGGTCTGCAGGCCATTGCGACCGCCAAGCGTCTGGGTGCCGTGGTGGAAGCGAACGACGTTCGCCCCGCTGTTAAAGAACAGGTCGAGTCCCTGGGCGGCAAGTACATCGAAGTCCAGATGACCGAAGAAGAGAAAAAAGGCGCGGAAACCGCTGGCGGTTACGCCCGCGAAATGTCCGACGACTACAAGCGTCGGCAGGTGGAACTGGTGGCCAAACACGTTTCCCAGGCTGATATCGTTATCACCACCGCGTTGATCCCGGGCCGTCCCGCGCCCCGTCTGGTGACTGCGGAAACCGTGGCGAAAATGAAGCCCGGCTCCGTGATCGTCGACATGGCGGTGGAATCCGGTGGCAACGTGGAAGGCGCCAAGGCCGGTGAAACCGTGCTGACCGCCAACGGCGTGAAGATCATCGGCAACACCAACATCCCGGCTACCGTTGCCGCCGAAGCCTCGGCATTGTATGCCCGTAACCTGCTCAACTTCCTGCAACCCGCGTACGACAAGGAAGCCAAAGCATTCAAACTGAACCCGCAAGACGACGTGATCGGTCCCACCATCATCGTGTCCGGCGGCCAAGTGGTTTACAAGAAACCTGCCTGAGGAGACGACCATGGCCGAAATACCTTTTGTCACCATTTTCACCGTGTTCGTTCTGGCGATCTTCGTGGGCTACCACGTGGTCTGGAACGTAACGCCTGCTCTGCACACCCCGCTGATGGCCGTTACCAACGCGATTTCCGGCATCATCATCGTGGGTGCAATGTTGCACACCGTTCAGGTCGGTTCCGGCGAGGAACTGAAAATTGGCCTGAGCACTTGGTTGGGCGCGCTGGCGGTCTTCCTGGCATCCATCAACATCTTCGGTGGATTCCTGGTGACCGAGCGCATGCTCGAAATGTTCAAGAAGAAAAAGAAGTAACGGGGCGCTCACATGTCACAGTATGCAGATTGGTTTTACCTGATCGCCGCGATTCTTTTCATTCTGTCGCTGCGCGGTCTGTCCTCGCCGCTGGGTGCCCGTCAGGGTAACTTGTACGGCATGATCGGTATGGCGATCTCCATCGTCATCACCTATCTGATGACGCCGAATGCAGCGAATTTCCTGCTGTTCGGTGCGTTGATTGCGGGTGCCGCTATCGGTGCCTATCGCGCCAAGACCGTTGAAATGACGCAGATGCCGGAAACGGTAGCGATGATGCACTCGCTGGTAGGTTTGGCGGCGGTGTTGATCGCGGTTGCAGCCGTTTTCCACGAAGGCGTGGAGCACGATGGCATTCACCGCTTCGAACTGTTCCTGGGCTGCTTTATCGGTGCTATCACCTTCACCGCGTCGGTGGTTGCTTACCTGAAGCTGGCAGGCAAAGCCGGATCCAAACCGCTGAAAGGCGGCTGGGTGAAGCCGGTGCAAGCTACTCTGGCCATCGTGATGATCGGTCTGGGCATTCACTACTTCATCACTGAGAACATCACTTCGTTCCTGGCGATGACTGCAGTGGCGCTGGTGTTGGGCTACTTCCTGATCGCTCCGATCGGTGGTGGCGACATGCCGGTAGTAGTATCGATGCTGAACTCCTACTCGGGATGGGCGGCAGCCGGTATCGGTTTCACCCTGAACAACTCCGTACTGATCATCTGCGGCTCGCTGGTAGGTTCGTCCGGTGCAATTCTGTCTTACATCATGTGTAAGGCGATGAACCGCTCGCTGCTGAACGTAATCTTCGGTGGCATGGGCTCCAGCAGCGATGCCGGCCCTGCGGCAGGATCGGGCGTGCAGAAGAACTACAAGTCCGGTTCGCCGGATGACGCAGCGTTCCTCATGTCCAACGCTGACAGCGTGGTGATCGTGCCGGGCTACGGTCTGGCGGTTGCACGCGCTCAGCACGCTCTGCAGGAATTCGCATCTCTGCTGGCAGAAAAAGGCGTGAAAGTGCGCTACGCAATCCACCCCGTTGCGGGCCGGATGCCGGGCCACATGAACGTACTGCTGGCGGAAGCGGAAGTACCCTACGAAAACGTGTTGGAGATGGAAGAAATCAACAGCGATTTCGCCACCACCGACGTGGTGCTGATCATCGGCGCCAACGACGTAGTAAACCCCGCTGCGAAAAACGATCCGAGCAGCCCGATCTACGGCATGCCGATCCTGGAAGCCAACAAGGCGCGCACCATCCTGGTGGTGAAGCGTTCGATGGCGACCGGTTACGCGGGTCTGGACAACGATCTGTTCTACATGGACAAGTCGATGATGATCTTCGGCGATGCGAAGAAAGTCGTGGAAGACATGATCAAGGGCCTGCACTGATAACAGTGTTGGGTTCCGGTCCAATAAAAAAACGCGCCTTCGGGCGCGTTTTTTGTTTGTGGCGTTTTGTTTAAACGCAGGTGCTGTAACGGGCATTAATGCCGAACTGCGTCGACCGCGCGTGTTTCAGCGTCGAGTGAGCGTGTCCTCGTTAATCTTGCTCTCAGTGATCATGCTCACATCCGCCCGTGGCAAAAAACGCAGCCAAAGTTGCTGTTGGCGTAGACCTCCATGTAAGGCGCACCGCTTTCACCGTACTGCGCAAACTTTTGCAGAAAGCTATCTGGATCGGCAGCTACCGCTTCAACGATGTAATTGAAGTACCACTCCTCATAACCCGGCGCATTGCGGGCGACGTCCAGCCAGTGCAGCAAACCGGCCTTGTCACCGATCCGCGCATAACCTTCCGCCTGATGGAAAGCCAGTCCAGGCACTGAAAAGGGCGCCTTCTTGGTATTGTCGGTACAGAAGTTCTGGTCGCAGGGGATTTCTTCCATCATGGTGACCGTTCTCGCGGGAATGCCGCTGGTGAGCGGGAATCCGAGCAGGTTGCCTCCAATCGCAAAGGCGGCACCAATGCCCACGTGGTAAGCGTCATCGATGGCGGCATTGGCCAGCGAGCTGGCGGTGTTCCAGCGTTTGAAGATCGCGGCGTTGGCCATATTGAGGGCGTTGAGGAAGGCTGGGGCGGCGATGCCGTCTGGATCCAGCTCCACCGCACGCCGCATATCGGTGCCGACATAATAGTTGTTGAGCACGGCGTACTGGACCTTGCCGTTTTCCAGCGACATGGCCAAGCGCAACGCGCCGCGCAGGAAATGCGCCCGCGCCAGCTTCTCGCTTTCATCCCAGTCCTGCAGCAGGTTCAGTGCTTCGCTCATGCGTTTCTCCGCAGCGACCCGTTGCTCCAGGCGGCCATCGGAAAAGCTTTCCCAGAATGCCTGATCGGCGCATTGGTAGATTTCGTCCTGGCTGCGTCCTTTCAGCGGACCGCTGCAGAGTTGCCAGGGGCTGGGATGGCGCGGTTCGGCAAAGGCGCGGCTACTGGGCGTTTTGAAGGAGGAGGGGGACAGGCAAGTGGCGATGTCCTCGGCGCTCGGGGCTTCGGCTAGTTCGAAGTCGTAAATGACGGGTACTTTGCAGGTATCGATTTTGGAACAGCCGCTCAGGGTGAGCGCAGCGGCAGCGAACAGCGCCGGTTTGATGGCACGTGCGAAAAAGGCGGTCATGGTGGATCCCCAGATTATTGTTGTTGTAAGACCGGGAGCATCTGTAAGTACATTTTCCGGTCAATCAGGGAGTATGCCGCAGCTCGGGCTTTTTCGACAAGAAACTTAACGGTGTTGCGATTTAAAAAAGAATGTTCATGACAGGTACGACTATTCGACTTGTTCCCGATTTAGCTTTGCCAGTTTGCGGTACAGCGTGCGCTCACTGATGCCCAGTTTCATCGCCAGTTCTGCGCTGGACCCGTCGAATACCTCCTGCGCGTGACGCAGATAATCCCGCTCGATCTGTTCCAGTGGCAGGATGTGCTCGACGAAATGGGTTTTATCCCGTTGCGCCGTTTGTTGTGCAATTTCGGCCGGCAGATGTTGGGTCTGGATCACATGATCCTCCGCCAGCAGCGATGCACGGATAATCAGATTGCGCAGTTCGCGGATGTTGCCGGGGAAGCGGTAGCGCATCAGCTGTTTGATCACCGCGTTGCTGATGTGAGTGCCAGGAGGTACCGGCGGTCGCGCCAGCATGGCTTCGCACAAGAGCGGCAAATCCTCGCGCCGTTCTCGCAGCGGCGGCAGATCAATGGGGAAGGTGGCCAGGCGGTAATACAGATCCTCGCGGAAACTGCCGGCCTCTACCATGGCTTGCAGGTTTTTGTGGCTGGCGCAGATTAGGCGGAAATCGGTGCGCTCCATTTCAGTGGCACCCACGGGGCGGAAAGCGCCGGTCTCCAGCAGGCGTAGCAGCTTTACCTGCAGATTGATGGGAATGTCGCCCACTTCGTCCAGAAACAGGGTGCCACCGCTGGCGCTGGCGGCGAGGCCGGTGCGGTCGCTGCGGGCGCCGGTGAAGGCGCCTTTGCGGTAACCGAACAGCTCGCTCTCGAATAGATTTTCATTGATGCCGGCGCATTCCAGCACCACGAATTTGCCCAGTTTGCGGTGGCTGGCGTCGTGGATCGCCCGTGCCACCAGTTCCTTGCCGGTGCCCGATTCACCTTCCAGCAACACACTCACATCCGTCGGCGCCACCCGCTGCACGGCCTGCATCATTTTTTGAAACGCGGGGGATTCGCCAATCAGCCCCTTGCTCTCGGCTGGCGTATCGTCCGTCTCCAGCGGGCTCAGAATTTCGATGTTGCCGATGGTGGCGCCGCTGTTGTCGTGCACCGGATGGATTTCCACTTGGCAGAACGGGCGCGGGTCGTAGTCGGGCCTGGGCTCGCCAAAGCGTTGGCGGTAGGCTTCGTTGCAGGCCAGGATGCGGTAGTGACGATCGATGAAGATCGCAGGCTGGTCGAACAGGGAAACGAGGTCGGACGGCTCGACAGCGATCATGAGGGCTCCTGTCAAAATTGACAGTGACTGTCTGCCAACTATGGCGGGGCGTTGCACATTGTTCAAGCTGAATGTCGGCTGGAAAACATAAACTTCAGTTAAATCAGCCAGATAAAAATCAGGAGGTGTCTTAAGCGGCTGGCACGCTCGGTGCTAATCCCGTTTATCGACCCGCTGGTAAGGGAATACCCGATGGCCAGACCCATCTTGTCCTTGCGCAGACATTTAACCTGGTTGCTGCTGATCAAGCTGTTGGCACTCATCGCAATCAAGTTGATGTTCTTTCCCTCCCTCAAAGCCCAGCACCCGCCTGCGCATTTATTCGAACCGGATTCTCCCTCTTTTCAATCTACGCCTTCTTCATCTTCATCACTTTCATATCCCGAGGAGTCCTCATGATCGACACCGAACTGGTGGACGTGTCGCGACTGCAATTTGCGCTCACGGCCCTTTTTCATTTTATTTTTGTACCGCTCACACTGGGATTGTCGTTTCTGATGGCCATCATGGAATCGGCCTATGTGTTGACCCATAAAACCATCTACAAAGACATGACGCGATTCTGGGGCAAATTGTTTGGGATTAATTTCGCGTTGGGTATTACCACCGGGCTAACGCTGGAATTTCAGTTCGGCACCAATTGGGCTTATTACTCACACTATGTCGGCGATGTGTTCGGCGTGCCGCTGGCGATCGAAGGATTGATGGCATTTTTTCTGGAAAGCACGCTGATCGGTTTGTTTTTTTTCGGCTGGAATCGGTTGAGTCAGCGTCAGCACTTGGCTGTTACCTGGCTGGTAGCATTAGGTTCGAATCTGTCAGCGCTGTGGATTCTGATCGCCAATGCCTGGATGCAAAATCCGGTGGGTGCGGAATTCAATTATCAAACCATGCGGATGGAAATGACCTCGTTCTCGGAACTGCTATTCAATCCGGTGGCGCAGGTGAAATTCGTGCACACGGTGGCGTCGGGATACGTCACCGGTGCGATGTTTGTGCTGGGAGTGTCGAGTTATTACCTGCTGCGTCGGCGGGACGTGGCGTTTGCGCGCCGTTCTTTTGCTGTCGCTGCCAGCTTTGGTACGGCCTCAATTCTATCGGTGATTGTGCTGGGCGATGAATCCGGTTATCACCTGGGCGATGTGCAGCAGGTGAAATTGGCTGCCATTGAAGCTGAGTGGCACACCCAGGAACCGCCAGCGGATTTCACGCTGGTGGGATGGCCCGACGACGAATTGGAAAAAACACACTACGCGGTAAAGATTCCTTATGTGCTGGGCATCATCGCCCGGCGTTCGTTCGATGAGCCGGTACTGGGTATCGACGATTTGAAAAAAATCAACGAGGACCGCATTCGCGAGGGCATGACTGCATACGGCTTATTGCAGAAGTTGCGCACCGGCGACAACAGTGAGGAGACCCGCGCCGAGTTCGAAAAGGTTAAATCCCATTTGGGTTATGGCTTGCTGCTGAAGCGAACCCATCCTGATGTCGTTGACGCCGATGATGCCGGTATCGCCT
>DATLII010000094.1:0-3232 GCA_035539495.1 Dongiaceae bacterium | reverse complement strand
GGTTTCACCCTGTTTCGGAGTGTTCCTTGCCCAATTTGAAACCGTCCAATTCGATACCGCCTAGTTCAATACCCTACCTGCAGATCGAGCCCACCACCCGCTGCAACTTCACCTGCGGATTTTGCGCGGGCCGGCATTTGCCTCAATTGGACCTGGACTTCGATACGTTTGCCCGCCTGATAGATCGCTTGGACGATGTGCGTCATGTGGAGTTGCAAGGCGAAGGCGAGCCGTTGATGCATCCGCGTTTCTTCGACATGGTGCGCCACCTGCGGAACCGATTTCCCGCAGTGAAGATTTCACTGATCACCAATGGCAGTTTGTTCACTGCCGAAAATATTGAGCAGCTGCTGCAATGTCAGGTGAACAGCATCATGGTGTCATTGGAAAGTGCGGATGCCGCGACATTTCAACAGATTCGCGGTGGGAAGCTGAGTCGGGTGGAGCGGGGCATCCAGCATCTGTTGGCGCAACGCAAGCAACGGGGATTGCATCAGCCCACGCTGGGATTCGCGGTGACATTGTTGCGGGAAACCGGTGCCGACGTGAGTGCTATCGCTGATTTGTACGTGGCGCTGGGTCTGGACGGTGGCATCTTGCTGCAGCCGCTACAAACCATGCCGGCCTACAGCCAGTTTTACGATGCGGACATGCGCGCCAATTTGTTGCAGGCGGAAGATGTGGTGCGCATCAATCACATTATCGCTGGCGATAAAACGCTTAAAGCACAATTGCGACAGTTTCAGCAGTCACCGCATTTTTATTCCGAACTTTATCGCAGCCCGGAGGATGCAGCGCCCACTTGTCCCTGGTTGGAGCGAGGATTGTTTATCAGCGCTAGCGGGCATGCAGCCAGTTGCTGTTTCGTGAAACAGGCCGAGCGGGATGGCTTTTGCAAAGCAGATGCGGAGATGAGCACGCTGCTGGAACGGCGCGCGGCATTGTTGCAGACATTGAAAGCGGGGCAGATACCAGCGCAGTGCAATGGCTGTGGGTTGGCGAAACGGATGCAGAACGGATCGATTACTTCGATTTAGATCCGATACGCGGTCGAGGTCATCACCTTCGCCACCAGTGTCATCAGTTTGCGCACCGGTCCAGGCAATTGCATCGCACCCGCGCGTCGCGCCTTACGCGCATGATCCGCTTCATCTTCATGCATCTGATGCAGGATTGCTTGAGTACGTTGGTCCCGGTCCGGCAGCCGCTCCAGATGATTCTGCAAATGTGCGCACACCTGATTTTCCGTTTCCTCCACAAAACCCAGGCTCCAGCGGTCACCGATAAAACCGGCACCGGCGCCAATGCCGAACGACATCAGGTACCACAGCGGGTTGAGGTAACTGGCGTGGCTATCCAATTCATCCAGGCGTTGTTCGCACCACGCCAGATGGTCTTCTTCTTCGCGAGCGGAAATTTCCATCTGGCGGCGGATGCGGGGCAGGCGGGCAGTGAGGGCTTGGCCTTGGTACAGGGCCTGGGCGCAGACTTCGCCGGTGTGGTTGACGCGCATCAGGCCCGCAACGTGGCGGCGTTCGGTGGTGCTCAGTTGGGGAAGCGGGGTTTGTGCGGCGGGCGATGTACGGCCTGTGCCCTGATGGCCCCGGCCTACGGTGCGCAGCGCGTTGTCCGCCTGGCCGATCAGACGGTCGAATGGACTGTAGTGACGTTCTCTGCTTGCCATTGCTGCGCTCTCCAAATCCGTGATGTCCAAGCCCCAACCAAGCCCAACAATGATACTCTTGGCCTCGAAACATGACCTCGAAGTAGGGTACGGCGGGCTACTATTATAGGGACTGACTCCGAGGCTCACCAGACGCGGATCAACACTGCGTTCTTCCCGGCCTGCCCATCGCTCTGACTTTCCACGACAAGTACAACAGCACCATTAGGGAGTTCTCATGGAATCGTATTGGAAACGTAACGTCTGTCGGCTAGGCACAGGCATGGCGGCTGTGCTACTGCTGGCCAGCTGCACCCAGGAAACCCAGAACAGCATTGGCCGCGCCATTCAGAACTGGACGGGTACCGACGGCGTGCTCGACATTTATGCTGGTGACAAACTGATTAAGCGCTTCATCAAGATCGACAAACTCTCCACCGCCGTGGCCACGTCCGGTAGCAGTGAAGCCCGCGCCTATCGCTTCGGCTACGGTGTGCTCGATGCCAACCAGAATCTCCTGGTCGATGCCGGCGAGAAAAAGGTGTACTTCGAAATCAGTGATTACTCGACTGCTTACGTGTTTTACGAAAACCCTGGTCAGTGAGGCGAGAGCCAACCTTTATGCCTGATTTGCGCGATCTGGAAATCATCGTTCACTCGAAAGTGCCGCTGGTAGTGATCGAAACTTACGAAGAACCTCGTGCGCTGGAGCTGATTGCCCGCGCCGGCATCAAGCAGAATATGCCGGTGTTCGTATGGTCCGTCACCGAGGGTTTGAAGCGGGTTGATCTGGAACATCCGACATCGGAGCGGCTCACCAATGAGCCCGATGCCACCTTGAGCCACATCAAGGCCACCGGGCGTCCGGGATTGTATGTGCTGTGTGATTTCCATCCCTACCTGCAGGACAATCCGAAAAACGTGCGCCTGCTGAAAGAAATCGCCATGCGCTATGAACAATTGCAGCACACGGTGATTCTGCTCAGCCACGCATTGACGATTCCCCCCGAGATCAAGCGTTATTGCGCGCAGATGGAATTGTCGCTGCCCGGCGATGAAGAGCTGCTGAATATGATTCGTGAAGAGGCAACGCTCTGGTCCAATCGCAACGGCGGGCAGAAGGTGCGCACCGACAATCGCACGCTGGAAAAACTGGTGGCGAATCTGCGCGGCATGACGCACTCGGATGCCCGTCGTCTGGCGCGCGGTGCCATTATCGATGACGGTGCCATCACCGCGTCGGATCTGCCGGACATGAACAAGGCCAAGTTTCAGTTGCTCGATATGGGCAGCGTGCTCAGCTTCGAATACGACACCGCGGATTTTGCGGAAGTGGGTGGTCTGACCGGTCTGAAGCGCTGGCTGCAACAGCGCCGCGACATATTCCACAACCCGCAACCGAATCTGGACGTGCCCAAGGGCATTTTGTTACTGGGCGTGCAGGGCAGCGGTAAAAGTCTGGCGGCAAAAGCCGTAGCAGGTCTGTGGGGCGTGCCATTGCTGCGGCTTGATTGCGCAGCGTTGTACAACAAATTCATCGGCGAATCGGAAAAAAATCTGCGCGATGCA
>DATLII010000093.1:0-8971 GCA_035539495.1 Dongiaceae bacterium | reverse complement strand
CCAATCACGACTCGCTCACGGGTTTGCCCAACCGCGATTTTCTGCACGAACAGGCTGCCCGCGCCGTTGTGCAGGCCGCCGGCAATCGCTGCCATCTCGCGTTTCTCCTGATGGACCTGAACCGGTTCAAGGAAGTGAACGATACGCTCGGTCATAGCATCGGTGATCATTTGCTGAAGTTGCTGGCGATCCGCCTGCAGAAATTGCTGGAACCATTGGGTGCAACGCCTTACCGTCTGGGCGGCGATGAATTTGCTGTGATGACCGGGTTATTGTCGTCACAACAGGATGCTTACGACGTGGCCATGAAAGTCAGCGAAAGTCTGCGCCAACCCATCAGCGTGGAAGGTATCAGTCTGGAACTGGGCGCCAGCATTGGTATTTCCCTGTATCCCGATCACGGCAGCGACAGTCATCAGATGCTGCGTTGCGCCGACGTCGCCATGTATTACGCCAAAACCCACGGCACCGGCATCGCCTTTTACGAGAACGCGCAGGATTCCAATAGCCCACGCCGCCTCACCATGATGGCGGAGCTGGGTACCGCGATTCGCGAGAATCAATTAGTGCTGCACTACCAGCCCCGCATCGACCTGGACAGCGGCCTCTGCACCGGTTGCGAGGCGTTATTGCGTTGGCAGCATCCCAAGCACGGCATGATTCCACCGGGCGACTTCATTCCTGCCGCCGAGATGAGTGACATCATCCATCCGCTCAGCCAGTGGGTATTACGCAATGCATTGGAGCAGGTGCAACGCTGGCAACAGGCAGGCTTGAGCCTGGCAGTGGCGGTCAACCTGTCGGCACGCAATCTGGCAGATCGCCAGTGCCCCGACAAGATCGCACAATTGCTGCAAGCCTATGCGGTACCGCCGCATCTATTGGAAATAGAAATCACCGAAAGCGCGCTGATCAATGATCCGGACCGGGCAATGCAGGTGGTGGATCGCATCCACCAGCTCGGCATTCCGCTGGCAATCGATGATTTCGGCACGGGCTATTCGTCGCTGAGCTATTTGAAACGCTTGCCCATCGACACGCTCAAAATCGACCGTTCTTTCGTAAAAGACATGCGCGAAAACGAAGCGGATGCAGTGATCGTACGCTCCACCATCGCGTTGGCGCATAGTTTTGGATTGAAAGTGGTGGCGGAAGGTGTTGAAGACATCGCCACACTGGATTCCCTGCGGCTATTGTCCTGCGATCAGGCGCAGGGTTTCGGCATTGCCCGACCGTTACCGCTCGCCGCTTTCATGGACTGGCTGAACCAGCAAACCCGCCATTGAATAATCCGGCCGACGTATGACCCACTCGCGGAATTGCGCCAGCGGCATGGGTTTACCCAGATAAAATCCTTGCGCCCGATCGCATCCCAGCCGCTCGATCTGCTCCAACGTCGCCGCATCTTCCACGCCTTCTGCCACCGTCTGAATCTGCAGCGCGCGGGCCAGCTTCACTGTGTTCTCCACAATCCGATAATCACTGGTACTGCGATTCATCTGGGCGATGAAACTGCGGTCGATCTTCAACTCGTGAATCGGCAACCGGCTCAAGTACGCCAGCGACGAATAGCCGGTACCGAAATCATCCAGCGCAATACAACAACCCGTGGAAGCCAACTGCTGCAGATTGTCGATCACCGTTTCCATATTTTCGCTCATGGACGTTTCAGTGACTTCCAATACGATGTCCGCCAGATTGATCTGCTGCTGACAGGCTTGGGTCGTAACGAAATTGACGATACCCGGCTCGATCAAATTGCGGATCGACAGGTTGATGCTGATGGAAATACGCAGCCCATGTTGCTGAAACCCGCGCAGGATGCCAAACGCCCGTTCGATCACATAGCGGGTCAGCAAACCAATCAAGCCCGCTTCCTCTGCAATTTCAATAAATTCCTGCGGTGCCACTACCCCGAAACGGGGGCTGTTCCAACGCAGCAGCACTTCGGCGCCGGTCAGGGTCAGATCGCAGCACTGCAATTGCGGTTGCAGATACAACTCCAGTTCACCATCGCGAATCGCCTGAATCAGCGCCCCCACCAGCGTCAGCCGACGCCGGCCAAAGGATTCGATTTCAGAACTGTAAATGGTGACCGTTTCCGCCGTGCGCAAACCGAAGTCCCGCGCAGCGCTGGCATGCTGCAGCAACAGATCAGCCCGATCGCCGTGCTTGGGAAAGCTGGCAATGCCGCAGACAATGGTCAGGTTTAACGAAATGCCGTCGATATCGATGGCTTGTTCGTAGAACGACAGATAGCGATTGGCAAAATCCTGCAGTGAATCAAACGCGGTATCGATGGCGCACAATGCCACCAGCGCGCCGAACTCCGGCACCGCCACGCAGGATTGCGTCGAAGGTTCCACTGCAATCACGCGTGGATCCTGCTCCATCGCCTGATTCAGATCTTCCACCACGGAACAGAACAATTCCTCGGCCAAACGCCGGCCCAGCGACGACGAGATTTCCTTCATCTGCGGAAAATAAAACAGCACCAGCGCAAACGCATCAAGCCCAGCCTGCTGCCGGATCAGTTCCTGCACCCGGCGCAACACCAGCGCATCGTTGGGGCGCTGCGTCAACGCATCATGCAGCGCCTGTTCCAGCGCCAATGACTGCACCTGCTTGATCTGCTGTTCGGCAAGGCTCTTTTCTTCCAGTGCATTCAATTTCTGCTGACGCTCCTCCTTGATGCGATGCGCCAACGCGAACGACAGCAGCACGGCCTCCAACGCCGATCCCACCTGCACTGCATGATTGGAGAATTGCGACACCGGAATCAGACCAAAAATATTGAGCAGATACAGGAACGACCCCAGCGCGAACATAGCCCAGGCCAGCACGAAATAACGCGCAATCACCGCGCCCGACAGCAACGCATTCAAACCGGCGGCAATCACTAGAATCACACTCACCACCGCCAGCAATCCCGCCAACTGCGCCCCCTGCGCCGGCTGTATAAATGCATATGGCAACAGCGCCAAAGACATACCGGCAACACCCTGCAGCAACAAACGCAATCCTGGGTGAATACCGCTGCGATGCAGGAAGGAAAGTGCAAACAGAATCGCCCAGAACGACGTTAACCCCGCCGACACTGGCAGCAGATAGCGTGTCCATTGCGGTGAGCTCCACACATGCAGCAACCCGAAGCCCGAAATACACAGCATCAGAAACTGGATCGACACCAGATAGAACACGTAATTCAGATAGGCCCCATCGCGCATCGACAGGTACAGGAACAGGTTATAGGCCATCAGCGCCAGCAACACCCCGAAGTACAAGCCCCAGTACAGGGTTTCGGTGTTCTGCCGGCTGACCAGATAATCGCGCGCCCACAATTCAATGGGAATTTGCAACGACGTAGTGGAACGCACCTGCAACACCAATTCGATGTCGCCCTGCAGGTTGTCCGCTAACGCAAAGTTGACGTGATGGGATGGCACAGGCCGCTGCCCGGCCTCACGATCGGAATAAAGCGGGACCCACTCTGATGATGTCTCTGGCGAGCGCAGAAACAGCCTGGCGTGTTCCAACAAGGGATAGGGCACCACCAGGTGCCAGTGTGCTCCCGGGGAATCAGGCAAACGCAGCCGCGTCCTCACCCACACCGTCGCGTGAGTGAATCCAAAATTCAATACGGTACCCGCAACATTGGACTGCCAACTGTCCTCTGCCAACACCTGATCCAGTGTGCGACCGCCTTCCACATCAACCAGATAACTCAGATATGAATTAAGGGAATATCGTTCATAACCGGCTTGCAGAATGACTGTGTTGTCCGCTTTGACCGTATGTGACCAACACAACATGACCGGTATCAGCATCCACCACCACCGGTTCACGTTCTGTTTTTCAGCTCCCTCCGCCATGACCTTCCCGTTTTTTGACGAACGCGAAAAGTCGTCCAGACTTTTCCTTACAGGTTTCATTATAGACGGAAAAGCTGCATGAGCACTTTGCACGGAGAGTACAGGCGTCATACCCGTACCGGCATCAAAACCAACGTATCGGTGGATCTGAGCGTCGGCAATCTCGATACCAAAACACTGGACGTTTCAGAACGCGGTATCGCCATTCAGAAACCTGCCCATCTGTCACTGGAAACCGGGCAAACGGTCAATATCATTTTCAATCGCATGACGGGCAAGGCTGTACCGGCCCGCATTGTGCACGTCGGTGGCCGCCACATAGGCCTGCAGCTGGAAGACATCCGCTTCAGCGAACAGGACATCGAAGGCATCATCAATTCCGCGCCCTGGTGGCAACGCCAGATCGTCTCCCTGCGACGCCTGTTCTGGAAACAGACCCGCCGCAGCGCAGTGCTCCTGATTAACAGCGTGCTGCGACAACTAATTCTGACCCTGGTGCGCCCAACGTTCATTTTTGCCGTGTACGGCAACGAGCGTGACGTCAGCACCTACTACACGCCACGCATTCTGAAAATGATTCCACCGTTGATCATCGGAGGCTTCATTCGCAACGGCAAACGCCGAGGCCTGATGATCGGCTCCAAATTTCTGGAAAGCGAACTGGCGCAGGACTCCATCAAAGTGCGGCAATATCTGACGGATCTGGAAGCGGAATTTCCTGACATCCAAAAAATCGCGCTGGTTGGCCGCATGCCGAATTTTGTGATGAAAGCCGGAATCTCCATTACGGCACCCTACGTGGACGGCTCCATGGGCACCCGCTACATGATCTGGGACGTGGCGCGGCAAATGCGTGCGCTGCCGGATTATCACGGCGAAAACGGCATTGTGGTATTGGGCGGCGCTGGCCGCATCGGTAACAAGGTTTGCGAAGATCTGGCACGGGAATTCAGCACTGTAGTGGCGTTCGATCCCCGTTACGATCAGGAGGAGCGCATCAATACGCCGATGGGTGTGATTCTGCGCACCGCCAAAGCCAGCCGTCTTTCCGACTTCAAGCTGTTCATTGGTCTTACGCATCACGGCGATGTAATTCAGGATCTACAGCCGTACCTGTCACCCGGCTCGCTGATCGCCGACGACACTCACCCCAGCATCAGCACACCGGTGCGGGCGCAACTGGCCACCACCCATATCAAGGTAATGAAAATCGTGCTGTCCCACGATGAGTTTTCCATCTGGCCCCGTATGCCGGCCTGGAATAACCGCGACATTCCCGGCTGCCTGGTGGAAGCACTGGTCTTGCAGGATCAGGGCGATACCAATCTGGATGAACTGGATGCCTTCTGCCAAACCGCCTTGCGGCTAGGCTTCAAAGGCAAGCTGGTTGCCCCGCTGGACGACTAAACCTCTAGCCCAGGCGGTATTCCCAGCCAACGGGAATGGCCGCGGCGGTCAGTGCAGGTCCGCCCGGTCACCGTTATCATGGCGGTGTTGGGATGCCCGCGCCGTCAGCGCATCCCGGTCGAACCCGTCACAATCGACATCGGAGAGCCACTATGGCCCGGACCCTGAACGAATGGTTTTCCCTCTACGGTGAAAGCCACCAGAACAAAACCAACAAACAAATTCACTTCGCCTGCGTGCCCGCCATCTATTTCAGCATCATGGGCATCCTCTGGTCCCTACCGACACCCTCGTTCCTGCCGGGAATTATCAATTGGGTTTCGGTTTCGCTGGCAATCGCGCTGTGGTTCTACTGGAAAATGGCGCCGTCCATCATGGTGGGCATGGCTGTGTTCAGTGGCCTGTGCTTCGCGCTGCTGGGCATCGTCGATGCGATGGGGATTTCGGTACTGTGGTTCTCCATCATCATTTTCGTAATCGCCTGGATATTGCAGTTCTATGGCCACGCGGTGGAAGGCAAAAAGCCGTCCTTTTTTGAGGATCTGCAATTCCTGCTGGTAGGTCCGGCCTGGATTCTGGGCTTCATCTATCGCAGAGCCGGCATCCAGCTCGCCTGATCCAGAACCTGTCCAAATAAAAAACGCCGGGGTTGATTCCAACCACCGGCGTTTTTTATTGCCTGCGCATTTTAGTGGCCGCACGGCAAAGGCTGTTATTTCTCGACGAAGGCCCGCTCAATCACGTAATGACCCTGGTCGCCATGACGGGCTTCCTTGAAGCCGTGCGCATCCAGAATCACAGTCAGGTCCTTCAGCATGCTGGGGCTGCCGCACAGCATGAAGCGGTCGGTTTCCAGATCGAATGCCGGCAGACCGATATCGCTGAACAGCTTGCCAGTTTCCATCAGATCGGTCAGGCGGCCCTGGTTGCGGTAGGGCTCGCGGGTTACGGTGGGGTAGTAAATCAGTTTGTCCCGCACATCGTCGCCGAAGTATTCGTTGTTGGGCAGTTCCTTGGTGATCAGCTCTTCATAAGCCAGTTCGGATACCTGACGCACGCCGTGGGTCAGAATCACCTTTTCATACTGGGCGTAGGTTTCCGGGTCACGGATGATGCTCATGAACGGCGCCAGACCAGTGCCGGTGCTCAGCAGATACAGGTTGCGACCGGGGATCAGGTGCTCCAGCACCAGGGTGCCGGTAGGTTTGGTGCTCACCACGATTTCATCGCCAATTTTCAGGTGCTGCAGGCGCGAAGTCAGGGGGCCGTTTTCCACCTTGATGCTGAAAAACTCCAGTTCTTCTTCATAGTTAGCGCTGGCGATACTGTAGGCGCGCATCAGCGGACGGCCTTTTTCGGGGTCATCCAGGCCGATCATCACGAAGTGGCCGTTCTTGAAACGCAGGCCGGCATCACGGGTGGTTTTGAAACTGAACAGGGTCTCGTTCCAGTGATGGACGCTGGTGACGCGCTCGCGGATCAGGTTCGACATACTGCACTCCTAGATGCGGAATTGGCATTTAATTGCGCGCCATTATGCCGCAGGGTATCCTATCGGCAAAATGAATTATTTGGATATCCTTTATCGAATTTTAGGATTATGCACTATACCCTGCGTCAACTTCAGGTCTTCCTCGCCACCGCCAACTACGAGAACATTTCTCGGGCGGCCCAGAGTCTCTCCATGTCCCAGTCCGCGGCCAGCAGCGCCCTGTCAGAGCTGGAGGCCCAGTATGACCTTCAGCTGTTCGACCGCATCGGCAAACGCCTGCAATTGAACGCACTGGGACATGCCTTGCGCCCACAGGCCGAGGCTCTGTTGCAACAAGCCCAGGACCTGGACCTGGCCCTGCGCCAGCACACCGCCACCGGTCAAATCAAGGTGGGCGCCACCCTGACCATCGGCAATTACCTGGCGGTGAACATCATGGCGCAATTCATGAGGGACAATCCCCTGGCCAAGGTGGAACTGCAGGTGGCGAACACGGCCATCATTGCTGCCCGCATTCACAATTTCGAGCTGGACCTGGGTTTGATCGAAGGGGAACTGCACGACAGCGAACTGGAAGTGACGCCCTGGCGCGAAGACGAGTTGGTAGTATTCTGCTCGCCGCGACATCCGCTTGCACAGAAGCCCAGCCTGACAGATGCGGATCTGCTGAGCGCCACCTGGATCTTGCGGGAAACCGGTTCCGGCACCCGACAAACCTTCGACCGGGCCATGCATGGCCTGCTACCCCAGCTGAATGTATTGCTGGAGTTGCAGCATACCGAGGCAATCAAGCGAGCGGTGGAAGCAGACCTGGGAATTGGTTGTCTGTCGCGAATGGCACTGGCCGATGCATTCAAGCGCGGCACCTTTGTGCCCCTGTCAGTGCCGCACCGGGACTTCAGTCGCTTCTTCTATTTCATCCTGCACAAACAGAAATACCGCAGCGCGGGTATCGAGCGCTGGCTAACGTTGTGTCGGGAGAGTGCTTGAAGGAAGAAAGTTGCTGGCACAGCCCATTCAAATATGGACGCTCTGCGGCATGGATGCCGCGGAGCAGCCCCCAAGGATGGGTTCACGGCGTGTCCATATTCGAATGGGCTGTGCCAGCAACCTTCTTCTAGCTAGATTTATTGCTCCGGATTACGCGCCTGTCGCTGCTTTTGCCGCAGCGCTGCACGCACCTGGATATGAGATGGGTGCTTGCGTTCAACATCAACGCCGGACACAGGTGCCGGCACCGCCGGAACCGTCTCCGCACGGTGGAACCAGTTCTGCCAGAATTTCAGCGACTTCATCATGGCGACTCCTCCCGTTTCCTACGATAGCCCACGCAATAAAAAACCCCGGTCGGTTGCCCTCCGGGGTTTCGTTGCGAATTCCGGAAGGCGACGCTACGATCGCCATTCCGACAGATTCGTCAGAAAAGCGGCGTTGCGGTCTTAACCTGTTTCAAACTGTCTGAATAACGTCGTGCCGGTTGCATGAGCTTCTTCTGTGACCTTCTTTTCACCAATATAGACCAGAAATGAAACTTGCGCCGGAATCAGCGCACAGTCAACAACACTTTGATGTCGCCTGAGTTGGTTGCCTTCTCAACCGCAGCCAGATCCACATAACCAATCATGTTGGGATTCGACGCGATAAATTCCAGCACCTCGGAATCACCCGTAACGGCAAACGGCGGTTGTCCCTTGCCGGTGAAGATCTGGCGCGACCAGTAGGAATTCAATTGCGACTGGCTCTTCTGCACCACCTTGTCGTAGAACTCGGCGCGGGGACGCTCACCTTCCAGCTGATCGATGGGAATCACCTTGGTGCCATCGGGCAGGCGACGGGACTTGCCGAGAAAAATGCTGGCCACCTGCTCCATGGTTATGTCAGCCGAAGGATTGCTGGCGTGAACGATGATGGCCAGTTCACCGCTGGCAGAGGATGCCGATTGAATACTCCAAAAAAACATAGTGCAGGCAAATAACGTTCTGCGCATTTTCATCCTTTGATTACCCCTTTCGCAGTGTGAGCCCGGACGAATTTCCCGCATTTTTCGTCCGCCCGGTTAGGTCGGGGTGGCTCGGTCACATAAATAAAGTCGATAACGATTCAATCTTCAAGTTTTTCAACCGCTTCAGGCCGGTTTTTGGCGACGACCGTCATCCAGTCCATCGCCGTGCACGATCACGCAGTTGCGACCGGCCCGTTT
>DATLII010000092.1:0-2748 GCA_035539495.1 Dongiaceae bacterium | reverse complement strand
TCGATGTACCGGTTGCCGCCGCGTTGACGCCTCTGTATCCCGCGACGGAAGGCATTCAGCAACCCAGCCTGCGCCGTCTCAGCGATCAGGTGCTTGCGCTGCTGGGAAAATCGCAAGCGGTCGCAGAATTGCTGCCGGTGGACGCGCTGCACAAAGCACAGTGGCCGTCGCTGACGGAAGCATTGCATTTCGTGCACCGGCCGCCACCAGATGCACCGGTGCAAACGTTGCTGGACGGCACCCACAAAGCCCAGCAGCGCCTGGCATTGGAAGAACTCACCGCGCACAACCTGAGCCTGCTGAAATTGCGCGACCGGGTGAAACGGCAAACCGCCGTGGCGCTGTCGGCGCAATCCAATTTGGAACAATTGCTATTGCGCAATCTGCCCTTCGCACCGACCAACGCGCAACAGCGTGTTCACAAGGAACTGTGCCAGGATCTGGCGCAACCGCATCCTATGCTACGGCTGGTGCAAGGCGATGTGGGCGCCGGCAAAACCCTGGTCGCCGCTCGCGCTGCGCTGCTGGCCATCGACGCCGGTTATCAGGTGGCATTGATGGCGCCTACCGAAATTCTCGCCGAACAGCATTACCACGCCTTTCTCGACTGGTTCGAACCTTTGGGCCTGCGCGTCGCCTGGCTGGCGGGAAAACTGAAAGGCAAAAAGCGCAACGAACAACTGGCACTGATCGAAACCGGCACCGCGCATATGGTGGTGGGTACGCACGCGTTGTTTCAGGAAGAAGTGCAATACCGTGGCTTGGCATTGGTGATCATCGACGAACAACACCGCTTCGGCGTCCATCAACGCCTGGCGCTAAAACAGAAAGGTGAGCGCAGCGGCATCGCGCCACACCAGCTGATCATGACTGCCACCCCCATCCCCCGCACACTCGCCATGAGCGCTTATGCCGATCTCGACACCTCCGTGATCGACGAACTGCCACCGGGGCGCACGCCGGTCAAAACCGTGGTGATCGAAAACCAGCGGCGCAATGAAGTCGTCGCGCGGGTGCGCAATGCGTGTCGCGAAGGGCGTCAGGTGTATTGGGTTTGCACGCTAATCGAAGGATCGGAGCAATTAGAAGCTCAGGCGGCCGAAGACACCGCCGCGCAACTGCGCCAGGTGTTGCCGGACGTAGCGATCGGCCTGGTGCACGGTCGCTTAAAGTCGTCGGAAAAAGCCGACGTGATGGATCAGTTCAAACAGGCGAAACTGCAAGTGCTGGTGGCCACCACCGTGATCGAAGTGGGTGTGAACGTGCCCAATGCCAGCGGTAGGATCATCGAAAACCCCGAGCGGCTGGGTCTCGCACAATTGCATCAGCTACGTGGCCGAGTTGGACGTGGCGCCACCGAAAGTTTCTGCGTGCTGATGTACCAGAAACCGTTGTCGAAACTGGGACGAGAACGTCTCGATATTCTACGCCAGACCAATGATGGTTTCCTGATTGCGGAAAAGGATCTGCAATTGCGCGGTCCCGGTGAAGTGCTCGGCACCCGCCAAACCGGCGAGATGAATTTCCGCATCGCCAATTTACTGCGGGACGAAGCTTTGCTGGACGACGCCAAGCAACTGGCGGAGTGGCTGCGCCAACGTCATCCGGAACGTACCGAGCCGCTGATCCAGCGTTGGCTGGGGAACGCGGCGCAATATGGGGAAGTGTGAAAACACCTTTCGCAGGTAGCAGCCCCCTGATTTCCTTCTCAAATAAATGTGAATAGAATTCGCTCTTCAACGCATAACGCCCCCTCTCAGGCGCGGACAATCAAGCGATTGACTGCTAACCTCACAATGAAAGGCAATGTAGAATCATTCGTTTGCCGTCTGCTTCAGCCGAGATCCCCATGACCCACAAGATACTGGTAGTGGAAGACAACCCGGACAACATGAAACTCGTCACCTGGATTCTGGAGGACGAGCACTACGCTGTTACCGGCGTCTACAGCGGTGAGGAGTGCCTGGAGCAAGTGCAGAAAGATCAGTACGACGCCGTGTTGATGGACATCTCTCTACCCGGTATGGACGGCAAGGAAGTGACCCGCCGTCTGCGCGCCATGGACCAGTTCCGCCAGTTGCCAATCATTGCCCTCACCGCCCACGCCATCAAAGGCGAAGACGATGAGATCCGCGCCAGCGGTGTGTCCGACCTGATCACCAAACCTCTGGACGAAGACATCCTGCTGGCCCGGTTGCGACAACTGATCGGCTGAGGCATTCTGGGTCGCGTTTCTTGATATCGCGTTTACCGGCTTTCATTCCGCAGCGGACCTTTACATGCGCATCATCACTTTCGACGCCCTCCGCTGCCTGGACATTCCGGGCGTGCACTACATCAAGCCGGAACAATACCTGAACCATCTGCCCGAGATCGCCCAAGCCGACTGGGTACTCTTTCCCGAATACTGGCAGGTGAATGCGCTGTATTACGGGCTGGGCGCGCGTCTGTTCCCCAGCATCGCCAGCTACCACATCGGCCACGACAAGATCGAACAAACCCGCGCTTTCCAACTGGTGTGCCCCGGCAATATTCCCGACACCCAAATACTGGAAAATAGCCCTGAAAATGTCGAACGGTTGTGGGACGAACTCGTCACACCCTTTGTGGCGAAAGATCCGCGTAGCAGCGAAGGCCGCGGCGTATTTCTGATTGAAGAACGTCGCCAATGGCGCGACTACTGCGCGCAAAGCCCGGTGCTGTATGTGCAGGAACTTCTTCCCATCGACCGCGATCTGCGTCTGGTAC
>DATLII010000091.1:0-7820 GCA_035539495.1 Dongiaceae bacterium | reverse complement strand
GCGTATGTGATGGACCTGAGCGACCGCAAGCAGTCCGAAGCGCAGCTACGCCTGGCGGCCACCGTGTTCACCGCCAGCAATGATGGCGTGCTGATCATGGACGCCTTCATGAAAGTGGTTTCCGCTAACCAGGCGTTGTGTCGCATGACAGGCTTCAACGAAGAAGAACTGAAACATAAATTGCCACGGGCGCTGCAATCGGTTTACACCACACCGCAGCAGTACCGCGACATGCTGGATTCCCTCTATCGTCATGGTCATTGGGAAGGCGAGGTGGTGGATCGCAAAAAAAATGGCGCCGTGCTGCTGGTACGCGTCAGTCTGAGCAGCGTGCGCAAACCACAAGGTGAAGTAACGCATTACGTAGCGATTCTGTCCGACATCACCGAGCGCAAGGCAGAGGAAGCGCAGCTACGTCATATCGCGCATCATGACGCCCTCACCGGTCTACCCAATCGCACCCTGTTCCATGATCGCATCGAACAGGTGATCAAACGCGCGGAACGCAGCCAGCACCATTTTGCCGTGGTGTTCCTCGACCTCAATGATTTCAAGCCGGTGAACGATCAATACGGCCATGAGGTGGGCGACAAATTACTGCAAACCGTAGCCGACCGGCTGATCCACGCTGTGCGGGGTTCCGATACTGTCACACGTCTGGGTGGCGATGAATTCGTACTATTGCTGGAGGATGTTGCCGACCGTGTCATGGTGGATTCGATCGTAACGAAAATTCTGGCGTCAGTCTGTGCACCCTGGAGCGTGGACGAGGCGACATTGCAGATCAGCGCCAGCGTGGGCATAGCGTTGTATCCCGAGGATGGCACCGATAAGGAAGCCCTGCTGCATCACGCCGACACCGTCATGTACAGCATGAAAAGGCAATCCCGCAGAGGTTCCAAAGAAAGCATCAATTAGTTAGCCGAGCCGTTCGCCAACCACTGCTTCAACGCGCCGTAATCCACTTTGCCATTGGCATTCACCGGCATGCGTTCCAGTTCAAGAATTTGCCCGGGTTGCATGTAAGCCGGCAGCAATTCACGCAATTCCTGCAGAATAATTTCAGGGCTGGAACCGGGTTGCACCACGAATCCGGCAACTCCAGTATAAAGACCGTCGGCACCTTGCGGCCAAGGCAATACCGCCACCAGTTCGGTGCGAGCCACCTGACGCAAGCTGTGTTCTATGTCCTGCAATTCCACCCGGAAACCGTTGATCTTCACCTGTCGGTCCAAACGACCCGCGTACAGAAGCCCGAATACTGGATGCAGGCTGGCGCAATCACCAGTGCGATACCAACGCTTCTCTGTGGATTCCGGAAAGTCCTGCGTGACAAAGACTGCAGCGGTTTTTTCTGTATCAGACAGGTAGCCCGCCGTCAGTTGCGATCCCGCCAGCCAGAGTTCACCGCTTTCGCCTTGCGCCGCTTCCGTACCGTCATCGCGAACCACGCGTACTTGTTGGGTGAGATAAGGCCAGCCAATCGGCACCACACTCAACTGCCGCCAGTCGTCGCTTGGTGATTTCGTCGCATCGCGCTGTAATTCAAATGCAGTGATGGCGATAGTAGCTTCGGTGGGACCGTACAGATTGGCTACACGCGCATTGGGCGCTGCTGCAAACCAGGCGTCGGCACTGGATACCGGCAACGCTTCACCGCAGAAAAACGCATACTGCAGTGAAGGCAGCACCGCCGGCCGCAACAATCCGCTCTGTTTAGCAATGCTCGCCATCGATGGCACCGAAAACCAGACCTGAATCTGCTGACGGCGCACGAACTGTATCGGCAGCAACAAATCCTGCGCGGCAGGAATCACCAGACAACCACCGTGATGCCAACACACAAATAAATCATGCACCGACAGATCGAAGGTCAGATCGAACATCTGTGAGTAACGTAGGCCTGAAGGCAACGGATACAAGGCGTGAAAATTTTCCAGATAGGCGTGCAGATTGCCCGCGCTGACGGGAATGCCCTTGGGCACGCCGGTGGTTCCAGATGTAAATAGTAGATACGCAGGTGATTGTGCATCTACTGCTGGAAGCGGCAAGGGCGTGACTGAAGGCACGATAGCGCGTGCGCCCGATATATTTCCCATTGCCAACATCCAAGGCACCGGGTTCTGCTCTGCCAGTCGCTGCCCAGTGTCTGCGGCTTCTTCGCCCACCACCAACACCTGCGCGCCCGACAACGCCAACATGCGTTGATTGCGCGCATCGGGAAACGCCGGATTCAACGGCACCCAGGTAAAACCTTCGGCAGCACAGGCCAGAATCGTCACATACGCCAGAAGACTACGGCTAGCCAAGAGAGCCACCCGCTGCCCTGTTTGCAGGCCACATTCCAGCAGCGCCTGCCGACAGCCATTCACCCAAGGTTCCAGTTCCCGGTAAGTATACGTATTGCCTTGCACGCACAGCGAGGGTGCATCCGGTGTGGCCACCAGGCTCTGTGCAAAAGTACTGCTGTAAATATTCATCGGAATTTCGCGCCGTTTCCTGTAGTGGTAAGCAGTAGGCTACATTCAGTTATCGATTTTTATTACAATGCCTGCATCTGTTTTATCGACCATCTTCGCTGCCGATCACCACAGGGGCCTTTTGCAATGCAAGAATCCATCATCAGCACCTTTCTGATTCCGGCTGTGCTTGCCGTCATGATGGTGGGCATGGGCATGACACTGCAGCCGGTGGATTTTCAGCGGTTGTATCAGTATCCCAAAGCGGTCATCACCGGTCTGACGTCGCAGGTCTTTCTGCTGCCGGTGCTGGGTTTCGTGATCGCCTCGCTGGCACCACTGCCGCCAGAATTCAAAGTGGGCATCATGATCGTTGCGCTTTGCCCCGGCGGCATTGGTTCCAATCTGCTGACGCTGCTGGCGCGGGCTGACGGCGCGTTGTCCATTACGCTGACGGCCACCAGCAATATATTGCTGGTGGTCACACTGCCTTTCTTCATCAACTTCTTTCTGCGCTGGTTCATGGGCACCGACACCAACTTGCAATTGCCGGTCGCGGAAACCGCGCTGACGACGGCGCTTTTGACCATCCTGCCCATCGTTATCGGCATGTCGCTGCGTCGCCGCTATGGTGAGGCTGCTGAACGGATGGAACCGACTTTCCGCAAAGTGTCCGCTGCATTTCTGGTACTGCTGATGTGCGGCGTCGGCTTGCAAAACCGCGAAGTGATTGCGGGATCGCTGCTTACGCTGGGCCCTGCCACCGTAGCGTTGAATTCGGGTTCCATGGCCATTGGTTTTGGCCTGGGTGCTTTGGTGGGCCTTAGCCTGGCACAACGGGTTGCCATTGCCATCGAAACCGGCTTTCACAACATCGCATTGGCGTTGGTGGTAACCACCACGTTTCTACAAAACCCGCAAATGGCGCTGGCGCCGGCTTTTTACGGTGGCGTTATGTTTTTGGGCGGTTTCGGTTTGATCGGGCTACTCAAAGTGGTTGGCGCCAATCCTGCTGCTGCCAACGCCGTGCGTTCCTGATCTGATTCGGTGCTGATTTCGCTGGCTATTGCCGCGTCAGCCGATCAACCCAATCCTGCAACAGCAACTCCAACAATTCGCTGCCCGGACATAAAAACGGATGCAGCGCCAACGTCAAACACAAGCTGCCATTCAACGTGCCCGCCGCCGCCGCCACCGGTGCAGTGCGGGTACAAGGCGGGCAGAAATACATGTAAGGTGCCGCGCTCGCTGTGTCCCAATTCCACACGCCCAAATTCGAGAACGTGCCCATCTGACTGTTGTTGCTGCCGTAATAACGCCGAATCTGCTTACGCACCAGGTTGGGCCCGAAACGGCAAATAGTGGATAGAAAATCCCAACTGCCCCAGTGATGACCTTCATCAAACAAACGGCGAACAGTGCTGTGCACCTGCGCAGGAGAATCGGCGTCGTCGAACACAACTGTGATGATGGAGGACTGATTCTCCTCCGCGCTCTCGGCCGGCACAGCGCCGCGCAGATTGATCGTATTGCCCCAGGCCCTGGGCGTTGTCGCGACCGTGAGCTGTTGCGCCACGGCAGCATTCAGCGCCCACAAGAGAAAACTGTTCAGCGTCACCTGCTGACGCTTGGCGTTGGCCAGAATGATCTGGGTCTGCTCCGCCGTCAGCACCCGCCCCAGACGCATGGCGGAATGTTTTTCCACGCGGCCATCCGGCGTCGGACTCCAGGTACGCCATTGCACTGGCTGTGGCGTACGGGTGCGGAATTTGCGCCAGGCGTAGCGCACCCGCTGCAACGTTCCCGGTACAACACCGCTGTATTTTGGCACTTCCAGCTTGATTCCCTGCACGCGCGCCGCGTGCAGAAACAAACCCATGCCGTCCACATCCTGGTGGCGCAAAAAGTGCCAGCGCACCGGTTCATCCGCGCCATTCACCAAGGCGTAACACACATCCGGATCGTCTCCGAATTCTTCCATGATATCGAACAGACGGTGGATATAGTGAGCGGGCATCGATTAGTTCCTTAAGCTGCGCTGCGTTCGGCCGGTAGCAGTAGATTGCCTTCAGCATAGTGGGATTTCCACTTTTCAGTCAGCTCGCGCGTATCGTGCTGCCAGGGGTGAAAATCGCGACGATAAAAATCCAGAAAATCCCGTCGCAATATCCGGCACAGGCCGCCACGACCGAACAGGAAGCGAAAGCCTTCAGCCCACATGCTGCCGCGCAGCAGCAAGCCATCGTGCTTGAACATATGCAACATGCGCGAGCTGATGCGAAAACTGATTAAGGCAATGGCGAATGTCATCCAGGTTACACGGGTACGATAGCTGCCACCCAGCGACGCATACACATCCCAGGCCACTGCCTTATGCTCGATTTCCTCCACCGAATGCCATTGCCACAGCGCTTTCACATGGGGATCGGCCTGGGTCATGAACTCACCCCGCAACAAAGCTGCGGATAAAATCGAGGTCAGATGTTCGCAGGAAATCGTCACCGCCAACGCTTGCATGGGTTTCAGGAAACGGCGCAGACGTTGCGTCATGCGGTTCATGGAACGATCCATGCCATCGATGTCGTAACCCCAGCGTTTCATCAGGTGATTGTATTTGGTGTGCTCGCGGGAATGAAATGCTTCCTGGCCGATAAAGGCGCTGATCTGTTTCTGCAGCTCAGGATCAGTGATCTGATCACGCACCTGACGCAACGAAAAAATAAACAGGTCTTCTCCCACCGGCAGCGTCGTGGAAAACGCATCGAAAAAATGGCTGATAAACGGCGAATCCGCGTACCAGAAACGCGGCGTGTCGTCCGGAAACTCGATGCTGACTGGCCGAGGCCGGATTTCAAGATCCTGCTGCATTGCTGTCATAGGTGCCTCCGCCGCTGTTCCCTGCGGCTTGCGTTTTTGTTATGACGCCGGTTATAGATTCCGTAGTGACCCCAGCGGTCTTCAACTTACGACGGCGATCTTCCTGCGAAACAGTGTGAATATCCCATACCCAACCCAAACGTTCGGCAACACGCAATACGCCATAACCGTAATCGATTTGCCACCAGTCATGGCTGTTTTTGCCAGAACGAGGAAACGCATGGTGATTGTTGTGCCAGGCACCGCCCAATGTGACCAGCGAAAAACCGGCCGCGTTGCGGCTGTTGTCCTTGCTAGTGTAGGGCTGAGCGCCCACCAGATGACACAGGGAATTAATCAGGAACGTGCCCTGCTGCGTGGCAAATAGACGAATCACTCCACCCAGCAGAAAACCGCGCAGCGCGCCTTCCCAGCTCATCTCCCACAAACCACTGATGGCAGCGGGCAGCAGCAAACCCAACAGCACCCAACTGAAATAAGAACGATTCTTCGACAGCCGCGTGATCATGGGATCTTTATACAGCCAGAGCGCCTGACGATCCGGCAACGGCGGCCGGTAAGACCATTTCCACAACAGCTGCGCATGCAGAAAACCTTTCAGGCGACCCCACACACCGTCACCACTCTGCATTGGCGTGTGCGTATCTTCTTTCTGATCGCTGAAGCGATGGTGATGCACATGGTTGGTGGCCCAGGCAATCACCGACCCCTGCCCACCCATGGAAGCGAACACCACCAGCATGCCCTTCACCCAAGGCCGAACCTGAAATGCCTGATGCGAAAAATACCGGTGGTAGCCCAGCTCGATGCCAACGACCGTCACAAACCACATCAGGATCAGGCCGACCAAGTCAATTGCATGCACGCCTGTCTGCGTGAGCACAACCACGCCTAACAACGTCCCCAGCAACGGCAGCACATCCAACAGGATGAAATGCCGTTTCTGCATGGCGGAAATATTCATGGCGCGCGCCTCCGGGGCTACAACAACCGCTTTACCAAAACGCCTGTCCGACTTTATTTCTGTTTGGCCTGAATCACATTCAGCAACTGACCCACGCTAACCACGCCGTCCAGATCCTCCTGCACCAGGGTGATATTCAGTTCTTCCTGCAATTCCACCACGGTTTCGATCAGCACAAAGGAATCCGCCACCAGATCCGTCAGGCGAGCAGTTTCCGTCACGCGCGCCACGTCGATTTTCAACAGGCGCGCCAGCAGGCCAATCAGTTCATTGCGTTGCATTTACAGTCTCCGATGAAAGTAGTTAATCGAGAAAGGGTATTTGCCTATCAAGAACGTCAGCGGCCATGGACGGCCGCTGACGAGCTTACAGGGATGTACTTGCGGCGTTTCTTGATAGGCAAATACCCTTTCTCGATTGACATTCAAAATGCGTAATTCTGTTTATCAAGAATATGGCCCACCCGCTCGCCGTGTTCGGCAATCATGCGGCCATAGACTTCCTCATCTGCCTTACGAAAGCGCTCATACGTATTCTTCACCCGTTCGGCGCCGAATTTGTCTTCCATCTGCTTGAGCGCATCGCCCACCCACTGGATGTGCCACTTCTCATCTTCCATGATGGTGTGCAGAGCGTGTTGCACCGCCGGGTGAATGTCGCGCACACGCGCATGACGCGCATATTGAGAAATCACCCGCCGCTCGAACACCATGGTCAGCGCCAGGATCTCCATCACATTGGTGGGAATACCCGCCGCCTCAAGATAGTGATCCTGATAAGCGAAGGTCATCTTGATCGGATCCAAATTCATGTCGCCCAGCGCTTTGGTCCAATACCAGGCGTGCTGACTTTCATCAGCAAAATGCTTGGTAAGATCGAATTGAATCGGGCCTGCCGGCAACACCCGCGCCAGCCGGCTGAAAAATTGCGCTCCAGAAATTTCCGAGTTGCGGTAAAAGCTCACAATCCAGCGGTCGTTATCGTTCATGATCCTTCTCCTGTCAGTCGTTCAGGGCGAATGCCGCTGACAACATTCCTCCGGGTACTTCAATACTGATATAACGAAAGCGACGCACACGACCACCCGCTCGTACCCGGGCAGTGCCACTGCGACGTGCCGGATGATCCAGCTCATAGGCAATCACCCAGCGCTGCTGACCACCACGATCGGCTTTGAACAGTGCTTCCTTCACTGTCCAGATTCGCAATAAATCCCGGCTGCTCGCTGCGCCCAACAACGCATCTTCGCGCCGGCTTAGCATCAGACGGCGATGACGCTCATCGAGCGGGCGCCAGGGTTCGAAATCCAATCCCACACCACGGTAGGACGACTGCCGCAACGCCAGTGCAAACGCCTGCTGACCTGCATGCGTCAGGGAATGATCTGCCTGTGCGCTAACGATGGTGCTTTGCGGTGTACGGTCCAACCACTGCCGGGCCTGACGCAACAATCGGGTACCGCTCTTGCTGCCGGCTTTGGCGCCAACAGACGATACATCCGTCGACGACCACAGCCGCGC
>DATLII010000090.1:0-3233 GCA_035539495.1 Dongiaceae bacterium | reverse complement strand
CCGGAGGTCTGTCTATCGCACCGAAAAGCCCCCCAGGCTTGCCGGGAAGGTAGCCGGACTGCCAGGAAGGCTTCCGATTTACCGGGAAGGCCCAAAATCCCGCCAGTAAGGGCGGCCACTGTGCCGGGGCGCCATTTTTTCTGACGGGAAGTACGGTCGTACCAGCGGGAAGGGGTAAACATCCGCCGGGAAGCGTCTTTCTCTACCGGGAGGGGCCTGCTCTCTATCAGGATGCACTGACGGAGCACCGGGAAAGCCCCGTGATCCGACAGGAAGCCAAAAACCAGCCGGCCCCCTGCACACACCCTGGCGCCCATCATCTCTTCCGGCTCAGCAACGCATTAATCTGCTCCACGGGCATGGGTTTGTGATACAGGTAGCCCTGCGCGACATCACAGCCATTTTCCCGCAGGCAGAATTCCTGCTCTTTGGACTCTACGCCCTCGGCCACTACTTCCAGATTCAGTTTGTGCGCCATGGCGATAATGGCTTGCACGATGGCGAGGTCGTTCTCGCCAGCGACAATATCGTTAACAAAGCTCTTGTCGATTTTCAGTTTGGTTATCGGTAACAGCTTGAGCGAACTCAGGCATGAATAGCCTGTACCAAAGTCGTCGATGGCAATCTGAACGCCCATGGCTTTGAGCTGCTCAAGAACACCGATGCAATTTTTCTCATGCTGCAGCGTGCTTTCGGTAATTTCAATTTCGCAAACGCTGGGGTCAATCTGGCTGTCCTCAAATATCGCCTTCACAATTTCAACGAAGTTGCTCTTATGAATCTGCAGCGCTGATACATTGACGGCCAGTTTCGCGTTGGCAAATCCGTCTGTGCGCCAGCGCGCGAGCTGCAAACAGCTCTCCCGCAACACCCAGGTTCCTATTTCGATGATCATGCCGCAATCTTCCGCGACAGGAATGATTTCGGCCGCAGACAGTAGACCGCGTTCCGGGTGCTGCCAGCGCAACAGCACTTCCATGGTGGTGATCTCGCCCGTGCGCAACGAGATCTGGGGTTGGAAGTAAAGGCGCAGTTCGCCCGCCAGAAAGCCACGATGCAGGTCATGATTCAACGCCAGATAGCGCTGCACTTTTTCCATCATGGCAGACGTGAAAAATTCGTAGTTATTGCGGCCTACATCTTTGGCAGCGTACATCGCGGTATCTGCGGCACGAATCAGATCTTCTGCCTGATAACCATCATCCGGAAACATGCTGATACCAATGCTGCAGGATACTTCAATCGTATGCTGTTCGAACTGCACCGATTGACCAACGACTTTCAACAGCTTCTGCGCAACCAGCGCGATGCCGGGCACGCTTTCAACCGGATCCAGTACGATAAGGAACTCGTCGCCGCCGAGCCGGCCGATGGTATCGTTCGCTCGCAGGCAGCTTTGCATCCGTTCCGCTATCACTTTCAACAAGGCGTCGCCGACGGAGTGGCCGAGGGAGTCATTGATCAGTTTGAAATTGTCCAGGTCGACAAAAAAGACCGCTACGCGCTCGGCATGACGTTTGCCGCGTAACAGAGCCTGATTCAGGCGTTCGAACGTTAACAGACGGTTTGGAAGGTCGGTCAGCGGATCGTGATGGGCCAGGTACTGCAATTTTTGCTCGGCGCTGCGCACGGCGGTGAGATCGGTCAGCACCAGAATAAAGTGTATTTCCTTGTCGACGTTATCAAACACCGTTACAACGCTGACCAGGGTGGGAATGGGATCGCCGTTCTTGCAGATAATCTGGATTTCTCCACGCCATTGGCCACCGTTGTTCAGGATGTCCTGCAAGGTGAGGGGCTGGTTCCGCCGCAAGGTGTCGGGATTCAGCAGAAAAGGCGGTTGGCCTGCCATTTCCGAAGCGGTATAACCTGTGATTGATTCAAAGCTGTTGTTGCACGTAATTACACGGCCATTCGCATCCAGAATCAGAATGCCGTCCTGCGTTGCATCGAACACCAGGGATGCCTGATGCAGATTTCTCTCGGTCTGCTTGCGTTCGGTCACATTCTGGATAATGCCGATCATGTGCAGCTTTTTATTCGGCTGGTAGAGCATGTTGCCCTGCAAGCGCAACCAACGTGGCGAACCGCCAGAGATCGCGCTGCGAAATTCCACGTCGATGGTTGATTTGTCTTCGATGCTTTTGTCGATGGCGGCATTGACGCTGCTCTTGTCTTCTTCAAAGACCAAGGCCATAAATTTGTCACGGGTGCCAAAGAAAGTACTTTCTGGATAGCCCAGAATGGTGTCAGCCTGGCCGGCGTACAATGTTTGGGGTTGATCTTGGTGTTCTGTCAGTTCCCACTCGCCCATATTGGCCGCTCCCATTGCCAGGCGCAGGCGCTGTTCGTTCTTGGAGAGAGTCATTTCATATTGATGGCGCTCCAGCGCCATTTGAATGGTTGCGTGCAGTTCGCGCTCAGAGAACGGTTTTAGCAGGTAACCATAAGGCTTTGTCTGCCGTGCACGATTCAAAGTGGTTTCTTCGGAGTATGCGGTAAGGTAGATAACCGGTGTCTGATACTTTTTCATCACTATGTCGGCTGTATCGATACCGTCGGTTTCCCCTTCGATATGAATATCCATCAGCACAATATCGGGATGAGACGTTTCAACTGCGCTGAGTGCCTGAAGTGAAGATGCTGCCATGGCCGGGACCTCGTATCCCAGCTTGATAAGGCGTTGCTGCAGGTTAAGGGCAACTATCCGTTCGTCTTCGACAACGATGATCCTGGCGGTCATTGAATGAGACCTCGGCAACTATTTTTGTTGAGTGAAACATATTTCGAATCGAGTTGGATCGACACGATTGATCGTGAGAGTCGCACCCAACTGATCGGCCAGTAAATGAACCAGCTGTAACCCGAGAGTGCTGGTCTGCTTTAGATCGATGTTCTCGCCGATTCCAACGCCGTCGTCGCTGATCGAGAGTCGAACTCGCCCGTCCGGCTGGTAGGAAAGATCGATGGTTATGGAGCCTCGGCGGCCGTCAGGAAAAGCATGTTTGAATGCGTTGGAAATAATCTCATTGATAATGAGGCCGCAAGGTATTGCCTGATTGATCGAAAGCAGAACCTCGGTGGTGGAGAAGTTGTAGTTAATTTGGCTATGATCCACGCAATACGATTGCATGAGCGCAGGAATCAGTGCCTCCAGTACGTTGCTCAGATTGACCTGCGCAAAGTCGTTGGAGAGATAGAGCGACTGGTGAATGAGGGCCATGGATCGAATG